>JANMST010000379.1:0-2479 GCA_031389635.1 Acidimicrobiia bacterium
TCCACGGGCAATGGCACGATTCCGATCATTGAAACCATCACCCGACCGGATGGGTCGATCACCTGAAGGATGCTGTCGACCTCGATCAAGCGGTCAAACACGATTGGAATCGTCGGAGGGATGGCAGCGGTGAACATGACCCCGGCCGCCGGTTGCTCGACCATGCTCGCCCGCAAGTTCAGACGCCCATCGACCTCGCCACGGAGGATGCTGCCGGTGGCGAAATAGGCCACGAGAGTCGAAACGGCGACCGCCAGGGCCACCGCTCCGGCCGCCAGCAACGCGATGCGACCTCTGAGGCTCATGGTGCCTTCATGACGTAGCCGACCCCCCACACGGTGTGGATCAAGCGGAGGTGTTCACCGGCCTCGGTCTTGCGGCGCAGATAACCGATGTACACGTCGAGCGAGTTCGACGAGGTTTCGAACGAGATGCCCCAGATTCGTTCGAGGATCAGATCCCTCGATAGATCGATCCCGGCGTTGATCATGAGCAACTCGAGAAGGTCGAACTCGGTCTTGGTCAACTGAAGCTCGCGATCGCTCCTCGTGACCATACGGGCCGCCGGATCGAGCACCAGGTCGCCTACCTGCAGTCGCGAGGGATCTGCTGAGAACGAGGTTCGCCTCAAGAGAGCCCGCAACCTGGCCAGCACCTCGTCGAGAGCAAACGGCTTGACGAGATAGTCGTCGGCGCCGGCATCCAATCCTGCGACACGGTCGGAGACGCCGTGTCGGGCAGTCAACATGAGGACCGGGATTTGAAAGCCCCGGGCCCGGAGTCTGCGCACAACATCGAGACCGTCGATGACCGGCATGACGACGTCGAGGACGACGACGTCCGCTTCCAGGCGGCTGGCCAGCTCCAGTCCTTCGGCACCATCGGAGGCGGCCGTGACCACCATGCCCTCGGACCGCAAGGCGCGCTCCAGAGAGCGCCGAACTCGCGGATCATCCTCGATCACCAGGACCCGGCTGCCCGTCAGAGCATCGAGCGGAGTCATCGGGCGGGCGTTGGCACTGAGCATGGCGATCGTTTCATTGTGGCGGGGTCGCGATGGCTATCGACAGGGCTCATTCGGCCCGGAGCGCTTCGGTCGGGGACATTCGGGCCGCCCTCATGGCCGGATAGATTCCGGCGCCAGCCCCGATCAGGAACGCCGCCACCATTCCCCCGCTGAGAGCGATCGCCGGAATGACAACGCGCCAACCCTGGATGCTGGAGTAACCCGCCGTAACGGCCGAGCCGATGATCACACCGGCCAACCCACCGATGGTCGAGAGAATCAGAGACTCGGTGAAGAACTGACGGCGGATGTGCGACCTGGTTGCCCCGATCGCCCGGCGCAGTCCAATCTCCCCCCGTCGTTCTATCACGCCGATCACCATCACGTTGGCGATTCCTATCCCCCCGACCAGCAGAGCCACTGCCCCAAGACCAAGAAACAGTCCGGAAAATGCCGTTTCGGCCGCCGCCTCTGCCTCGAGGACATCGGACGGTCGGGTCACTTCGACCTCCTCCGGATTCTCCGGATCCACGGTGGCGGGCAGGAGATCCCTCGTCTGGTTGACCCAGTCGGGTTCAACCCGCAGGTACAGGGCGGTAGGGATGCCTTCGCTATCGAAGTAGTCGATCGCCACCTGCAAGCTGATGAAGACGGAGCGATCGAGATCCGGCGCCAACACAAAGGGATCGAGAATGCCGATGACCTCGACCCAGGTATCGGCCATCCAGATCAGGGTGCCGGTGCCGACCTCGTCGATTCCGAGCCGTTCCGCTGCCACCGCCCCGAGCACTACCGCCGGGTACTCGTTGCTGGCACCGCCGAGAAAGGCCCCGCCTGCCATTCCTCCGTTGAGGGTTTCGAGCAGAGACGAATCAGTGGCGACGATGGTCATCCCCCCGGTTTGGCCTTCGGGCATGAGGTCCGAGCGATAGACCCCGCCCGCCACCGGGACTGTTGCAGCCACCTGCTCGACGGGTCCGATCCGGTCGACCATGCCAGTTGCCGTTTCGGGAAGGGAAGCGTCGCCGAATCCGAAACCGGAACCTGCCTGGACTACCAAGAGATTCGTGCCCAAAGCTGACAACTGGTCGAGGAGGTCGGACTTGGAAGATTCCGAGAGCCCGAGCACACCAACCAGAGAAGCTATTCCGATGGCGATCCCGAGCGCCGACAGGGCCGATCGCAACTTGCGCGAGCGAAGACCCGAAACCCCGACTCGGCCCACGTCCCCAAGGCGCAGCCGGCTGGGGGGAACCGGATCGATGACAGAGAGCTGGCCCGTTCCAGTCATACGAGCACTCCGGAGTCGGCCTGAATCCGGCCGTCCAGTACCTGGATTTGTCGAGGCAATGACGCGGCGATGCTGTTGTCGTGGGTGATCAGGACGATCGTGCTGCCCTCGCCGTGAAGACCCCGCAGGAGATCCATGATCGCCTCGCTTGAACGCGAGTCGAGATTCCCGGTCGGCTCGTC
>JANMST010000507.1:0-2471 GCA_031389635.1 Acidimicrobiia bacterium
CGTCAATCCTCTGTTCGTGATCGACGGCATCGTGGTGAGCAATGAGGCCATCCCTAACGGCGCCGATGCCGTGACGGCCGCGCAGGCGGGCGGCAACCCGCGCAACCAGGACAACCCGGTCAACCGCATCGCCGATCTCAATCCGGCAGACATCGAACGGATCGAGGTGCTCAAGGGCGGCTCGGCAGCGGCGATCTACGGGGCAAAGGCCACCAACGGCGTGGTGATCATCACTACGAAGCGGGGCCAGGTCGGCAAACCACAGTTCAACCTCACCCAGCGCTTCGGCACCTTCCAGAAATCGAACGACCTGGGACGCCGGACTTTCGGCAGCCTCGCCGAGGCGCTTTCGGTGTCATCCGACACCGCGTTGGTCACCTCGCTCTTTCAGCCGGGCCGTACCTTCAACATCGAGGACCAGATCTACGGTCGCTCGGCCCTCGCCTACGAGACCTCCGCGAGCGTGAGCGGCGGCTCCGATCAGACCCGGTACTTCTTCTCGGGGCTGGTCAAGAACGACGAGGGGATCGGGATCAACACAGGATACAAGAAGCAATCGGTGCGGGGCAACGTGGATCAGGAGCTGAGCAGGCGGATCTATCTGTCGGTCAACACGAACGTGATTCACAGCAGCTCGGACCGGGGGCTCTCGAACAATGACAATGCCGGGACCAGCCCGTACCTCGTGTTTCCCTTCACGTACAACTTCGTCGACCTGTCGCAGCGCCCCGACGGCTCCTTCCCGCTCAATCCGTTCGAGCGGAGTAACCCGATCCAGACGTTCTCGCTCCTCGAGAACAACGAAGACACCTGGCGCGCGTTGGGAACTCTCTCCGCCCGGGTAAACCTGGCCTCGACACCCAGGCACAACGTCACGCTGATTGGGATTGGGGGGGTAGACTATTTCAACCAGGAGAACAATTTCATCTCTCCACCGGAACTGGAGTTCGAGCCCAACGATGGGCAGCCAGGCACGGTGGTCTTGAGCAAGTCCTCCAATCTGAACCTGAATCTTGCAGTCAATGGCAACTACACCTACACACCGGAGTCCGGACGCTTTCAGTCCACGACGTCGGCCGGCGTCCAGTACGAGGATCGCGCCCTCGACGCGACCCGGATTCTCGCCCGAACGCTACTGAGCGGCCAGCGGAACCCGGACCAGGCGACCAGTGTGAGCGTGCTACAGGACGACCGGCCGGTACGCGACCTCGGCATCTACGGTCAGGAGGAAGTGCTGCTGCTGGACCGGCGGCTGTTGCTCACGGCCGGGCTTCGGGCCGATCGGAGCAGCTCCAACGGAAACACGGACAAGTTCTTCTTCTATCCCAAGGCGGCGGCCTCGTACCGAATCCTGAAGCCGTTTGGCGGTTTGGACGAAATCAAGCTTCGCGGTGCGTTCGGCCAGACCGGCAATCAGCCACTCTTCGGCACCAAGTTCTCCCCCGACACTACCGGCACGATCGGGGGGCTCTTCGGGGTGCTGCCCGGCAATCGCGCGGGCGACGCGTTCATTCGCCCTGAGACGCAAACCGAGCTGGAGGCCGGGTTCGATGCCCAACTTGCCGGCGGAGGTGCCGAGATAAACTTCTCGGTATATCAGCGCACCATCAGCGATCTATTGCTGGACCAGACCCTGGCGCCGAGCAGCGGCCAGGAGACCAGGATATTCAGCTCCGACAGCAAGCTTCGGAACCAGGGTGTGGAGGTGGCACTGACGCTCACGCCGATCCGGACCCAGAACGTCAACTGGCTCTTCCGTACCACGTTCTTCGCCAACCGGAGCAAGATCACTCAGCTCAGCGTGCCCGCCTTCGAAACCGGCGGGTTCGGAACCTCGCTCGGAGCCTTCAAGATCGAGGAGGGTGCCTCAGCGACCCAGATCGTCGGCAGAGAGGGCGTCGTGGGTGACGCGAACCCCGACTTTCAGATGTCATTCTCCAGCGACCTCGACTTCCATAGCTTCACCCTTGGGTTCCTGCTGGACTGGAAGAAGGGCGGCGATGTCGTGAACCTCACCCAGTTTCTCTACGATCTGGGTCAGAACTCGGCCGACTATGTCGAAGTGGGCGCACGGCGCTTTGCCAACTGGTCGAGCGGCCAGACCAAGGCCTACGTCCAGGACGCCTCGTATCTCAAGCTCCGCGAGGTGAACCTCTCGTACAACCTGCCCAGCTCGTTCACCCGCAGCCTGTTCGGATCGAATGTGCGTCACGCCAGGCTGACTCTCAGCGGACGGAACCTGCTCCGCATCACCCCTTATGACGGCCTCGACCCCGAGGTCAGCAACTTCGGCAACCAGGCGATCGTGCGGAACATCGATGTGGCCCCGTTCCCGCCCAGCCGCAGTTTCTACTTCTCGATCGACCTGGGGTTCTGATCATGAGGCCAACCATGAGTGCGTGGCACCCGATGCTCCTGCTGGGTCTCCTTGCCGCGGGAGCCTGCAACTTCGATCTGAGCACCAATCCCAA
>JANMST010000514.1:0-2542 GCA_031389635.1 Acidimicrobiia bacterium
TATTCCCCGGGCTGTTGCCAGCTGAGTTCGGTCTTACCGGCGAAGTCGTCCTTGTCGAGCTTGATCAGCCAGTCGAGGCCGGCCGAGTAACCCTGCATCAGACCGTCGGTGTCTTGCCCGACGATGAAGTGGCCCTTCTCGAGTCGCATGATGCGTTGTGCTTCAACGCCGAAAGCTCCAATACCGAGATCAGCCCCGGACTCGAACAAAGCCTCCCAGACGTGGAGGCCGTATCCGGCAGGGACATGAATTTCGTAGGAGAGTTCGCCCGTGAAGCCGATCCGCCACATGAAGCAGTCGACCCCGGCCACGGTTCCCTGGCGGAGGGTCATGTACGGGAAGGCGTCGGAGGACAGATCGATGCCTTCGACCAGCCGTTGCAACAACAGCCGGGACGAAGGCCCTGCGATGTTCATCGAGGCATAGGCGGTGGTGACTGGAGTGACGTGGATCTTCCATTCGGGATGCTCGGTCTGAAGCCAGTTCTCGATCCACTCCCAAACCGTCGCCGCCCCCGAAGAGGTGGTGGTCATCAAGTAGTGCTCCTCGGAGAGCCGACCGGTGACCCCGTCGTCCATCACCACGCCGTCTTCGGCGCACATCACCCCATAGCGAACGCCACCGATATCGAGCTTCGACCATTTGTTGACGTAGACCAGGTTGAGCAGCCTGGGAACGTCGGGGCCTTTCAGATCGAGCTTCCCGAGAGGCGTGACGTCGATGACACCGACCTTGGTGCGGACATCGACTACTTCAGTGTTGGGGTCACCGTAGTGATCGGGCCGGATCCACTGGCCGGCCAACAATGGCACTGCACCATTTACCTCGTGCCAGGGTTGCATCGGTGAGTGGCGCACGGGATCCCACGCCCGCCCTCCGAGGGCACCAAGGGTGATGGGGGCGTACGGTGGCCGCCAAATCGTGGTGCCTACCTGGTCGATGGTCTCCCCCCGGGCCTCTCCCAGCACCGCCACTGCATTGACAGTTTCGAGTTTGCCCTGGTTGGGACCCATCGTCACGGTGGTGTATCGCTTGACCAGTTCAACCGAGTCATAACCCTCGTCGCGAGCGGCGAAAATGTCCTTTGATGTGACGTCCTCGCTGAAGTCGACCATCCCGTGGGTCGACGACCGATACAACTCGGGATGAGGATGGCGCGGCAGGGCCGTCAACTCGACTGGTGGCAGGTCTTGGACGCCCTCGAGCGGTGCCGCCCAGGCCCGGGCCGCTTGCCAGGATCGTCCGATGACGCCCGCTCGCCGGGCCGCCTCGCGGCCGGTTGCGCTGGCGTGTTCGATCAGTTCGGCCGTGTTGCCGTCTCCGGCTATCGAGCCCGCCACCATCACGTTGTCGGGAAGCTGCGACGAGAAGAACCTTGCCGATCCCGGGTCGTAGACCGGTCGATCACCGGCCATGTTGAGCAGCGAGGTTGGAGCGGTCCACCCTGTCGCGGTGACCACCAGGTCGCAGTCGATGCGCTTCCCATCGGTCAGTTCGACCCAGCGGACGCCTCGCTTCCCTCCTCCGACGCGGGCGATCGCATCGCCGCGGCGGGCATCGGCCACGTGGCGGACCAGGATCCCTACCCGCTCCAGATCTGCCACGGCGGCATCTCCCGAATCATTGGCGGTCATCACCACCGCCCAGGTTCCCGGCTTCACCGCCCACAGATTGATGAGCCTCCTCACTCCGGTGGAGAGCATCACCCCCGGGAGGTCGTTGCCTTCGAACACAAAGGGTCGCTCGATCAGACCGGGAGCAACTACCAGGCACTTGGCCCGGGCCTTTACCAGCCTCTCATGGACGCCGGGCAAACCCCGCTGGACAATGGCTACCCAGTTCTCGTCGTAGCGGCCGGTAACGACCGCGTTGGTGAGGACTTCGATTCCGGAGCGTGCCGCCACCGCTCTCCGAAGTTCGCCCAATAGCGGCAACAAGGATGGCTCGAACCTGAGAGATCCGCCGAGGTGATACTCCTCTTCGACCAACATCACCGACGCTCCGGCATCAGCGGCGGCGATCGCGGCCGACATCCCGGCGGGGCCGCCGCCCGCCACCAAAACGTCGGGGTGGGCATACCGCTTGTCGAAGTAGCCATGTGCTGACAGTGGAGAGACGCGTCCACCGGCCGCGAACCGGGCCAGCACCGAGTCGTACCAGGGCCAGAGCCGCTGTGGCTTGATAAAGGTCTTGTAGTAGAAGCCTGCGGTGAGAAATCGACCGATGACGTCGTTGGCGGCAAAGATATCGAAGCCGAGGCTGGGCCACCGGTTCTGGCTCGACACTTCCATCCCCGCCTCGAGCATCCGATGGGCCCCGCGGACATTCGGCTCGTCGCCTACCTGCATGGTGGCTCCGGGGTCGAGGTAGCTGGCGGTCATGACCCCCCGGGGTCGGTGATACTTGTAGCTCCGCGAGAGAATCCGCACATGTTCGGCCAGCAGCGCCGAAGCGATGGTGTCACCTGGATGTCCGCGTTGACGACGGCCGTCGAAGGTGAACCCGATGGTTGTCGCCCGGTCGATGATCTCGCCCGGTTGGT
>JANMST010000532.1:0-6443 GCA_031389635.1 Acidimicrobiia bacterium
CGAGTACACACCACATTGGCCGAACCCCTGCATCTCCTCACCGGGACTCCCGACGCGGAGGTCGACGACCGGATCGACAAGGTGCTGCGACTCGTGGGCCTCGGTTCCGAATACTCGCTCCGGCGACCCCGAGCACTGTCAGGAGGCCAGCAACAACGGGTGGCAATCGCCCGGGCCCTGATGAGCGAACCCGATCTCGTGGTGCTCGACGAGCCAACCTCGAGCCTTGACCAGTCGGTCCGGGCCCGGATCATCACGCTCCTCAGGAATATCCAGCAAGAGCGGGGTGTGGCCTATCTGTTCATCAGCCATGACCTCTCCACCGTGCGACGAATCGCACACCGGGTCGCAGTCATGTACCTCGGAAGGATCGTCGAGTTGGCCGACACCGCCACGATCTTCGATCGACCCGAACACCCCTACACCCAGGCGCTGCTTTCTGCGGTTCCGACGATGGACCCGAACCGCCGTCGGGAGCGGATTCTGCTTGCCGGGGAGACTCCCAATCCGTCGTCGCTCCCGATCGGATGCTCTTTCCAGGACCGCTGCCCCCTGGTCCACGAACGCTGCCGAAGAGAAGAACCGGCCTTGCTCCCCATCGGCGAGAATCACCTCGTGGAGTGTTTCGCGGTTCAGGATCGCCTCACCGCGGCGGGTTGACGGTCAGGCCTTCATTGCCGCCGCGATTTCCTCGGGATCGAGATACACCTTGACGGCGGCCACCAATCCAGACTTCACCTCGATCACCTCTGTGAACCCAAGGGTGTAGGAGCTGCCTCCAGGGGCTCGACCGGTCGACTCGAACTCGACGACTGTCGTGTCACCGTCGGTGACGATCGTCAGCGCCCGCATGCGCTCGTCGGGCAGCTCCCGGAAAAGCGTCCTGACGTGGTCGAGCACTGCCGCCTTCCCGTTGTGCTCATCCCCGAGGGAACTCCAGTAAGTGATCTCGGGGTGGTATAGCGCCCCGAGGTCTCGCTCGTCCTTCCGGTTGTAGGCGTCGATAAGTCGGGCGATGACGTCTCTGGTGTCGGCAGGTGTATGCATCTCCCTCCCCGGGGCCGGTTTCGAGATCATAAGATCCCGCCACCCGAGAGAGGACGGCTGCCGAACGTGAACGGCGTTGGATTGGTGTTGGGAAGTGCCATCGGCCCCGAGCACATCGCCACCTCCGCCAGAAACGCCGAGCGCGTGGGATTCTCGGAGTTATGGCTGGCCGAGGACTTCTTCTTTACCGGAGGAATCGGTGGCGCGGCCGTAGCCCTCGCCGCCACCGATCAGATCAGAGTCGGCCTGGGAGTGGTGTCGGCGGTGGTACGGCACCCCGCACTCCTGGCCATGGAGATCGCAACGCTCGCCCGAGCCTTCCCAGGACGGTTCATTCCGGGCATCGGTCTGGGCGTGCCCGGGTGGATAGCCCAGATGGGATTGTTGCCGTCTTCTCCTTTGGCGGCCGTTCGCGACTGCGTGGGCTCGGTTCGTCGGCTCCTCGATGGCGACACAGTGACCGAGCCGGGGAAGGTCTTCAGGTTCGACCAGGTGGGTTTGGCGTATCCCCAACTCGAGCGGATCCCACTTCACATGGGAGTGATCGGGCCCAAGATGCTGCAGCTCAGTGGTGCGGTGGCCGATGGTTCGATCCTCTCGGTAGGAGCCGGAGTCGAGTATGTCCGATGGGCGCAGCAGCGGATCGGAGAGGGGAGGGTGAAGGCGGGTCGTTCGGGAGACCACCGACTCACCGTGTTCGCCATCTACTCGGTCAGCGATGACCGGGCCCGGGCGGTGCAGGCTGCTCGGGAGACGCTGGCGTTCTACAAGGCGGCCGGCGGACCAAACACCCTTACCGAGGTGGCCGGCATCACCGAAGATCTCCGCGACATGCTGTCTCGGGGTGGAGCCGAGGTGGTAGCGGCCGAGATGCCCGAGCAGTGGGTCGATGACCTCACCATCGCCGGCACGCCGGCCGAGGTGGTCGACAAGATTCGTCGTTTTCGGGACGCCGGTGCCGATTCGGTCGCGCTGTTTCCCACTCCGGGACACCAGGCGGCGGAGATCATCGACCTGACCTCGAAGGCAGTCCTGCCCAGACTATGAAGGGAATCAGGGCTGGCGAAAATGGCGCCGATGAATGGTGACGTCGTTGTTCTCGTGCACGGCCACGATTCGTCCGTTCACTACCTCGAACACGTCGACACCGTGATTTTCGTACGGTTCACCGTGGATGGTGGTGGCACTCTCATCCCAGATCGCCGCCGCGAACCGACCGTCGACGATGAGCTTTCGGATTCGAAAATCCAGGCCGACCAGCATCTTGGTGTTGGACCGGAAGAACTCCCGGGCTGCGTCGATCCCATCAAGGTCGACCATTCCCAGGAAGCGGACGTTGACCGAATCGTCCATGGTGGCGAGCATCCCATCGGGGTCGCCTTTGAAATACGCGGCGTAGAGAGCTTCGACCGCGTTTCTGGTGGCTTGCTCTTCGTCGCTCATTGCCCGTCCTCGCCAATCAGCGGATCTCATAATATCCCGGCACCGAGGGAGGAATGAATGAGCGATCCAAACCAGGGCCGGCCCTTGATCGTGGTGAAAGTGGCGGCGGCGCCGTTCAAGGATCTCCGGTCCCGGCATGGGGATGCCTACAACGTAGGCGCCATCCGGGTCGCGATGGACCATGCGGGTATGGTTGGCGGACCGCTGCGGCCGATCGCCCCGGAGGCCCGATCCGAGATCCGTTCGAAGGTAGCGGCGATAACGGCATGAGCAAGCTGAGAGCTACGACCCATTCGGTCACCACCATGGACGATGCCGAGGCGCTGATCCTCGGTTTGGGGATGTTCGCCACCGGGGGAGGTGGGTTGGCCGAGCGAGGCCGGAACTACATGAGGGCTTTGCTCGGCGATGGGCTGGCCGTCAGTTGGACTCCGATCGATCGCCTCCCGTTGACGACCCTCACGTGTTCGGTGTACGGGATGGGCTCGATCGCCCCCCACCCGCCCATGTCACCCGATGAGATGCGGGCGTTCGGGGTCGAGGGCGAACGAGTGCCGCGACCCTGGTTACGGGCCGTCGACCAGCTCGAAGGGCACCTTGGGGAGCGGATCGGAGCGGTCATCCCGTTCGAATTGGGGCCTTCGAACACCCTGGTCGCGGTCGACGCCGCCATCAGATCGGAACGGACGTTGGTTGACGGGGACTACATCGGTCGGGCGCTCCCGAAGATGAGCCAGGCCCTCCCTGCCATCCATCAGCTGGACCCGTGGCCACTGGCGATCTGCGATCCCTGGGGAAACGCGCTCGTGATGACCGACTGTGCAAGTCCGGCCGCAGCCGAACGGATCGGCAAAATGGTGAGCAAGGTCACCAAGGCGGTGGATGTGGGCGCGTCGTGTTCCCACGCGGCATTTCCGCTCACGGTGGAGTCGGCATCCGCCGTGATCGTGCCCGGGACCCTCAGCCGGGCCCTTGAAGTGGGTCGCCGAATCCGAGCCGCCCGGTCCAGCGGAGGCGACCCGATCGCGGCGGCAACGGAGGCGGTGGGAGGGGTAGTCCTGTTCACCGGCGTCGTCACCCAGCGCGAATGGCAAGACTCGGCAGACGGATACATGGAGGGAACCACCCTCGTCGAGGGGAGCCAGACCTTCAACGGAGCGACGGCACGGATTTGGTTCCTCAATGAGCACCATGTCTGCTGGGTGGGCGACGACCCGGTGGCGATGAGTCCAGACATAATCACGGTCGTCTCCACGGAGGGTGCCGAACCAATGTCCAATGCAGAGATAGAGGAGGGCATGGAGGTGTCGGTGCTCGGGCTCCCCGCTCCCGCCGCCTACCGGGCAGGCCCGGCCTTGGCCGCCACCGAGCCGCGCCACTACGGCCTCGACCTCGACTTCACCCCGATCGAAAAGCTCCATCCCCACTCGAGGTGGTCCCGGTGAACCGGGACATCAACAACCTCCAGCGCCCATCATGCCGCGTCGCTACCCGACCCGCGTCGAGCATTCAGCATCGATGAACCTCGCCGATACCAGGGCCCTCGTCACGTCCTCGTCCCGCAACCTCGGAGCCGATGTCGCCCGGACGCTCGCCGCTCGAGGTGCCATTGTGGCAGTGACCTACCACCGTTCCCGTCAAGCCGCCGCCGACCTCGTCGGAGAACTTCGAGAGCGTCACGGTGGCAACCATGTCGCCGTTTTCGCCGACACCGAGACGACCGATGGGGTAGCCGAGATGATGGATGCAGTGCTGGGAGAGCTGGGCGGGGTGGAGATCCTCATCAACAACTCGGGACCATTCTCGGCCGTGCCGTTTGCCGAGCTCTCACCGACGGAGTTCGACCGGGTCTGGAACGCCAACGTCACCGCCACCTATCTCGCGGTGCAACGCGCAGTTCCCTCCATGCGCTCGGCGGGTTGGGGACGGATCGTCAACCTCTCGGCGGTCTCGGCTTCGGTTCGCAACCGATCCATCTACGGTCTGGCGAAATCCGCCATCGAGGTTCTCACCGAGGAACTCGCCCTCGAGTTGGCACCCGTGATCACCGTGAACGCGGTGTCTCCGGGCCAGATTGGCGAGAGCCTCGACGAGATGTCCGGCTTGCACCCGGAGTGGGCGCACACCGTCACCGACCGAACCCCGCTCAGACGATTGGTCACCCGACGGGAGGTGGCCGACTTGATCGCCCTCTTGTGCACCCCGGCCTTCGATATGGTCACCGGCGCCACGATCCACATCGATGGTGGGCTTCGCCTTCCCCGCTTCTGAGGGTCGGTTTTACAGAATCTCCGTTGGAGCGGAACCTCGGACCGATGTCATAAGATCGCCCCCCACCACATACCGGGAGCCAACCAAACGATGGAGTTTCGAACGGTCCATACGGTCGACGAGGCGGTCGACGTGCTGGCGAACGAAGGCAACAGCGCTCGGATCCTCGCCGGCGGCACCGATGTGATGATCCAACACCTCCGGGGTGAGATCCGGCCCGATCTGCTGTTGCATGTCGCCCGAGTGGCGGTCCTCGGTGGCGTTCAGCATGGCGAGCTGCTCCGGCTGGGCTCCCTCACCACCCATCGCAGGATCGCGACTGACCCGGCCATCCGCCGGGACGCCCCCGCCCTGGCGCAGGCGGCCGCGACCGTGGGCGGATGGCAGACCCAAGCAGTCGGCACGATCGGTGGCAATGTGTGCAACGCTTCGCCGGCCGCCGACACCGTCCCACCACTCATGGTCGCCGACGCCACTGTCACCCTGGCCTCTCGTCGAGGTGGGCGCTCCCTGCCCATCGCCGACTTCATCGTCGGCCGACGTGAGGTCGACCGGCGGCCCGACGAGCTCCTGACCGAGCTGGAACTCGAACCGCTCTCGCCCCACAGTGCGGAGATATATCTCAAGGTGAGCCCTCGGCACGCCATGGAAGTGGCGCTGGTAGGGCTCGCGGTCCGTCTCACGCTGGGCGCCGATGGGACAAGCGTTGCCGACGTCCGAATCGCCGCTTGTGCCGTCGGCCCCCACCCTTTCCGGGCCCACGCCGCCGAAGCCGTCCTCCGCGGTTGCCGGCTCGAAGCCGAGCGGATCGCCGAGGCGGGCGCCCTCCTCACCGACCAAGCTTCACCGATCGACGACGCTCGGGCGTCGGCCCGATACCGCCGTCGGGTGTTGGCCCCTTTGCTGGCGCGGGCCCTCGATCGATGCCGACGGGCCGCGGCTGGAGGCGACTGAGGCATGGAGTTGCACATCATCGTCAATGGGCGCCGTCACGATCTCGATGTGGCACCGGACGAAACCTTGCTCCAGACCATCAGGAATCGGCTCGGACTCCTGGGAACCAAGGAGGGATGTGTCGAAGGCGAGTGCGGCGCATGCACCATGCTCGTCGAGGGCGTGCCCGTCGACTCGTGTCTCTACCCGTCGCCGGCTGCCGAGGGGTTCAACATCACGACGATCGAGGGAATCGGAGCCGGAGCTACCACGCCCCTGCAAGAAGCTATGGTCCGGGCGGGGGCGGTGCAATGCGGGTTCTGCACACCCGGATTCGTTGTGACCCTTACGGCCCTGCTAGCCGACAATCCCGCTCCCTCCGAGTACGAGGTCCGCTCGGCCCTCTCGGGCAACCTGTGCCGTTGCACCGGGTACGCCCAGATCATCGACGCAGTGATTGATACGGTCGGGAGCCGCCGATGATCCTCGCAGACGCCCTCGGCCTCGAGGTACGAGTTCCCCACCCGGTTCGCGAGGCTCTTCGCCAGGGCATCGGCCTCTTGCTGAGACGCCACCGGCGAGTCGGCCACGGTCAGCCGGCCGCCGTTCATCGCGCTCACCAGGGTGTCGCGCGCGAGTCCGATGGTCGACGTGAGTCCTTCGGGTTTGGCCGTCGCCTCGATCACCCGCTGCGAAACGGCGTCCCACCCTCGAACCATCACGTCCTCGACCTGGGAAACGCCGGTGAT
>JANMST010000538.1:0-5442 GCA_031389635.1 Acidimicrobiia bacterium
GACGCCGACGCGGTCGAGGGAAATCGCCGCCGAGCCCTCCAACCGAGATCGGAGAACGGCCATTGCCATGGAATGGCCGTCGATGCGACCAAGGAACTTGTCAACTGTGAGGGTTTGGCGTTCTGGTCCAGTCAATCGGGAGAGCTGATTTCCAACCTCGGCCGACAAACTACGGTGCTCGCCGGGAGGTATCGACTGGCCTTCGATTGGATCACGGTGGGTGAAACCGATCCCGGTGTCGAGCAACTCGAGTCCAAATCGAGCCGCCATGGACTTGACGCCGCGGTCGCTCTCATGGATCCACTCTCCACCGAGTTCGACCACCGACCCGTTGTCGAGCTTGGCAGACCACACCCGCCCACCAACCCGATCGCGCGCTTCGAGCACCGTGACCTGCCATCCGCTGCGGACTAGAAGGTCAGCCGCGGTGAGCCCGGCCATCCCGGCCCCAACAACGATGGCAGAAGGCATTGGTTCAGTTTGGCGCAAGTTCGAGGTTCGAGGTTGCACGGGCTTCGGCGCCGGGTCGGGTTTCGTGCGGGCCGCGGGTAGTTCAGAATCAGCGAAGGAACGTCCCGGCCACCCGCTTTCTTTGGCCTATGAGCGTCGCTCCACAGCTTCTTTGGCCTCACAGCTTCGTATACGCATCTGTGGCGCCAAAGAACGTTTGAGGCGACGCTCACACACCAAAGAACGCCCACACACTGGGGTACGCCGTGTCCCGTCGATGCGATCTCCTTCAGTCCGGGGTGTTGCGAAGTCCGTGGGCGGTGTTTCCCAGCTCGCGTTCGAGGTAGGTCCGAACGCTCTCGGTGGCACCGATGGCTGCGAGAGCCTGACTCATGCACCGAGCCCACTCCTCGGCGGCGTGGGTGTCGATCGGAAAGGGTATGTGACGGAGCCGGAGCCGGGGATGGCCCCGGCGCTCGAAGTAGAGCTGGGGTCCGCCCATCCATCCGCTGAGGAACTCGTAGAGCTTCTGGCGCGAGACCGACATGTCGTCGGGAAGCATCGCTCTGAGAACCGGCGACTCGGTATCGACGATGTCGTAGAAGGTGTCCACGAGGGCACGCACACGGGCATCGCCACCGATCTCCTCATAGGGAGTCGGTTTCGATCCCCACGGGAACTTCTCGGCAGGACGTGGACTGATCTGTTCGACGATGTTCTCCTGCTCCGACGCTAACCCGCGAGGTGGGTAAACCGACACACGATCGGTCTGGTCTCAGATCCGCGCAGGGAAACCCACTGCCGAGGTGCGTTTACCTGCACAGCGGCTCAGGTCTTGGCCGCGACGTCCTTGAGGATCTGCTGGCTGGCCAGTTTGCCCGGGGCACCCATCACGCACCCACCGGGGTGGGTGCCGGATCCGCACTGGTAGTAGCCGTCGATCGGAGTGCGGTACTGGTTCCAGCCCGGGGCCGGGCGGAAGAAGAACATCTGGGGAGCGAGGAACTCGCCGCCGAAGATGTTGCCCTCGGAGAGCCCGACGACCCGTTCGATGTCAAGCGGGGTGACAATCTCGCGGTGAAGGACGAGATCGGAGAACCCGGGGAAGAAGGATTCCAGGGTCTTCTGGACGTTGTCGCCGAAGCCCTGACGCTCTTGGTCCCAGTCGGCCGGGCTGCCGTCCTTGTGCTTGAGGTGATAGGGGGCGTACTGCACGAAGCAGCTCATCACGTGCTTGCCGGGAGGCGCCATGTCGGGGTCGATGGTCGACTGGATTGCGCAGTCGATGTAAGGGCGTGACGAGTACCAGCCGTACTTGGCCTCGTCGTAGGCCCGCTCGAGGTAGTCGATCGACGGGCCTATGTTGGTGAAACCACGGTACTGGTCGGTGCGGTCACCCAGGGCTGGGTACCTGGGCAAGCCATTGAGGGCGAAATTGACCTTGGCGGAGGTTCCTTGGAACCTGAACCGCTTGATGTTCTCGACCAGGTCACTGGGGAGCTCGCGCGGATCCACGAGTTGCATGAAGGTCCGGCGGGGGTCGACGGCGCTCACGACGATGTCGGCCTCGATCTCAATCCCGTCCTCCAGTGCGACTCCTGTCGCCCGTCCGTTGGAGGTGATGACGTTCGACACCGGCGACTCAAGAATGATCTCTGCTCCGAACGCCTGGGCGGCTCGGGCCAGCACCTGCGTGAAGCCGCCGTTTCCACCCTTGTGGAAGGCCCACGAGCCGAACACTCCGTCGTGCTCCCCGATGTTGTGATAGAGCAGTACCAGCCCCGATCCCTGGGAACGGGGTCCGACCTTGGTGCCGATGATGCTCGAAGACGACAGGTAGCCCTTGAGGATTTCGCTTTCGAAGTAGTCATCGAGGAAGTCGGCCGCACTGCCGGTCAAGAGCCTGACGGCGTTGTGGAGGACCCTGGGCTCGAGGCTTCGCATGTGGCCGGCCAACGCCGACATCGCCACCAGCTCTTCGGGATCCTTGCTGAACAGATCGGGCGGCACGTTGTCGAGGAGCGGCTTGAGCGCCTGGCAGACCATCGTGATGTCGTGCTCGTACTGATCGAAGGCGTCGGCATCGTGCTTCGAGTGCCGTGCGATCTCATGGACATTCTCATTACGGTCTTGTCCGAAGATGACATAGTCGCCGTTCTCCATCGGGGCGAAGGTGGTAGGCATCAGCAGTGGCATGAAGCCGTGCTTGGTGAGCTCCAATTCGTGGATGATGTCGGGCCTCAGCAACGACAAGGCATACGAGAACGTTGTGAACCAGAACCCTGGATGGAGCTCTTCGGTGATGGCGGCCCCGCCCACGAGGTGGCGGCGCTCGATGATCAGGGTCTTGAGCCCGGCCTTTGCCAGATAGGCACCGTTGGTGAGGCCGTTGTGGCCGCCGCCGATGACGATGGCGTCGTATTTGCGCTGGGAGGGAGTTGACATGGACTGTCCTTTGGTCGGAGCCGTGAATCAGGTGGTCTTGCGGGGAGGGTTGAACAAAGGCTGTCGGGCGACATGGGCGCCCACCAGCTCGTAGCGATGGTTGATCGTCACTTCGAGGTTCACCCTTGTGCCCACCGCCGACAGTTCCGGTCGAACCCTGCCGATGGCGATGTGACGCTGGAGTACCGGCGAGTACATGAGGCTGGTGGCGTATCCGACCCTCTTGTAGTCGTCGGTGTACAGCATGTACTCCTCAGTGATGGGAGTGTGGTCCTTGGGTGGTACCAGCCCGGCGGAGTTGTACTTCTCGTCGTATTCCTTCCAATCGATCACAAGGCCGACCAGCTTCCAGCGGGAGGCTGCGTCGGACAGCTCCTTCCGGATCGCGTTGCGACCGATGAACGAGCGGTCCTCGGTCTCGATGTCGCGGAACATCCATCCAAAACCCAGCTCGATGGGGGTCGAGCGGTGGTCGTCGTTCCATGCGAAGCGACTCGATTCGAAGTCGGCGTTGAGGAGCAGGAGACCCGCCTCGATGCGTGCCATCAACAGAGCGGTTTGACCGAAAGGCACGACCCCGTGACCTTCGCTCGCCTCCATCAGGCGGTCCCAGGTGGCAATGGCATCGTCGGCGCCGACCCAGATCTCGTAGCCCAAGTCGCCTGTGAAGCCAGTCCGTGAGATGGTGACTGGGGCGTCACCGATCTTGGCTTCGGTGAGGTGGAAGTAGCCGATCTCCGCCATCTCGGGAGCGAGGGTCTCGAGGATCTGCCGTGAGCGGGGGCCCTGGAAGGCGAGCGTGCCGATCTCGTCGGACACGTCTTCGATCTCGACGGATTCGTAGCCGATCAGGTTCTTGAAGTAGGCGAGGTTGGGCTCAGCCGAGGTCAGAAGGAACTCGTCGGCGTAGTTGCGAAGGATGACGCCGTCTTCGATCACGAATCCCCGGTCATCACACCAGAGCGTGTACTGGGCCCGGCCCGGGCGGCATTTGCGGATGCTTCTCGCCAGCACGCCCGAGAGGAATTTCTCCGAGTCCGTGCCGGTGATGCGGTACTTGTAGAGCGGCGAGGAGTCGAAGACACCGGCTGAGTTGCGAATAGCGAAGTACTCGAACTTCTCCGACATCTGATACCGGTCGACGACCAGATAACCGGCCCAATGACTCCAGAGGCCGGTCTGATTGGCTGCTTCGACGCGGGTATGGAAGGGGGTGGTCTTGATGATCGGGTCTGCCCTCCTGCTGCTTGTCTTCACCCTAGGGGCTGTTGGACGGTTGCGCAATTGGGTCCTTGCGCTACTGTATTCCGGTTTGGACCCACCGACTTAGAGGGACTTTGATCATGACCAAGCGTCTTCTGATTGTTCTGACTGTCTTACTGGTCGCGTGTGGCGGCGACGCCGGTTCGACCACAACCACCGGATCGGATGAGGCCACCACCTCCACGGCAGATTCCACGTCTACGACAGAGGACGAAACCACCAACGAAACCGTCGATCTCTCTGACATGCCTCAGGAGTGCATCGATGCTTTTGTTTCCTTCCTCGTGGCGATCGAACCCGTGGTAGACGGCTTTGATTTCGAGAATGCGACCATGGACGACATGGAATCGATCGGGACCGAGTTGGAAGCTGCCACCGCTGCCCCAACTGCCCAGATGGAGAGCCTGAACTGCCCTGATGTTGATGCCACCGACGAGGAAGTGTTCTCGGCCATGATCGACATCGCCGAGCGTGAGGCTCCCGGCACGGTCGCCTACTTCCGCTGGATCGAGTCGCTGGCGGCAAGCGCCGGGGAGGGAAGCGGGATCGTGAGCAGCGGCGACTGCGAAACCGACATAGAGGCCATGGAGGCGGTTGTCGCCGAGAAGGAATCCATGGGCAACCTGACCATGGCCGAGCTCACCGAACTCGGACAACTGATGACGGCGATCACCACTGAATGCAGTCCCGAGCGTTTTGAGGAGTTCTTCTCTTCGCCCGAGATCGAAGAGTTCATGGACTCGGGAGGCTGAGCCCGCCGGGTTGGTGGCGCCGCCGGAGGAAGTGTGGGATGAGATAAATGGCGCGCATGAGTCCGGACGAGCGTCGTCAGGCCATCGTTGATGCTGCCTTGGCGGTCGCGCTGCGGAAGGGCTTGGCCGCGACCACCGTGAGGGATGTGGCCGCCGAGATGGGCACGTCGAGCGGGCTCATTCACCACTACTTCGAGTCGATGGACGAGGTCCTCGCCGCCGCGTTCGAAAAGGCAGCCGCGGCAGACCTTGCCGTGACAACGGCGGCGATGGAGTCGTCCACCGATCCGATCGACAAACTCGTCGCCTATCTCGCGTCCTACACAAGGGCCGACCAGGACTGGGCGTTTCAGGTCTGGCTGGATGCCTGGGCGGAGGCGACCCGGCGGCCCGCCGTCCAGAAGGCATCGGTGAATCTCAACGTCGCGTGGCAGCAACTCCTGGTGAAGGCGATCGAGTCCGGGATCGAACTGGGCGTCATGACGTGTCCCGACCCGGAGGCAGCTGCCTGGCGGATCCTGTCGTTGCAGGA
>JANMST010000020.1:0-8728 GCA_031389635.1 Acidimicrobiia bacterium
CTCAAGCTCAACCCTGACGGCACTCCATCGGTCGAGGGCATGACCAAGCCCTATTGCTACCACATCGACCAGTTCTCAGAGTTGCAGCCGCTGATTCACAAGGTCATGGAGTACGGAAAGGCCATGGGGCTCGAAATGATCCAGGGCGACCATGAAGACGCCCCTGGCCAACTGGAGCTCAACTGGATGTTCGATCGCGCCGAACTCACGGCCGACCGGCTCACCACCTACCGCCAGATCTGCCGCCAGGTTGGCCGGGAGATGGGTGCGTTCGCCTGCTTCATGCCCAAGCCTTTCATGGGAGTGTCGGCGAATGGCTGCCACCACAACATCTCCCTCTGGAAGGGCGACAAGAATATGTTCCTGCCCGACGGCAAGAACCCCCGACTCCCGGGTCAGATCGGCCTTTGGTCGATTGGAGGAGTCCTCGACCATTTGCCCGCTCTCACCTGCATCTCGGCGTCGACGGTCAACTCTTACCGACGCTTCTGGGACGCCGGGTTCTGGGCCCCGGTCTTCGCCGATTGGGGATTCCAGAATCGCACCACCGCCTTGCGCATTTCCGCCCCCGGCCGGTTCGAGTACCGATCGGTCGATTCGGCCGTCAATCCTTATCTGTCGTTTGCCGCTCTCATCAAAGCCATGGAGGATGGCATCACACGCAAGCTGGACCCGGGTCCACCCGAGGAGCGCAATATCTACGACGCCATCGCCGGTGGAAAGAAGGTCACACGCATCCCCGAGCACTTCGGTGCTGCCTTGGAGGCTCTCGAGCGCGACGAAGTGGTCCGTTCTGCTCTGCCAGGCGAGATGTGGAATGTGTTCTGGCACTACAAGACCGACGAATGGACTCGTTTCATCGCAACAGTCTCCGACTGGGACATCAAGACCTACCTCGACGTGTTGCCCTAGGGCTCCTCAGTCGAACTTGCCCTGAGTTTCCTCGTGGTAAACACGGATTACCCTTGGTAGGATCGGATCGAAGGCTAGAAAGGACCAACGATGTGCGGTATCGCGGGGATCATCCACCGGGACGCTGCCTCCGACATCGGTACCGAGATGTCGCTGATGTTGCAGTCGATGAAGCACCGCGGACCCGACTCGACCGGTTACGCCCTCTTCGGCCCCGCCACCGAAGGCGAGGTGGTGATTCGCTTCAAACTGGCCGATGCCAACGATCCCCGCGGCTTTGACTTCTCCGAACGTCTCGAACGGAGCCGTATCGAGGTCGAGTCTCGCTTGCACAAAATCGGAGCCTCGGTCGATCGTGTGGAGGGGGAAACCGAGTACGCCTATCGGGCCCTGGTGCGCTACGACGGCGATCTCAAGGCCCTGGCCGACTACATGGAGAACATTCCGGGATGCGAGGTGCTCTCGCTGGGGCGTTCGCTGGAAATAGTCAAGGATCTGGGCGATGCCAACGAGGTTGCCAACCTGTACAAGCTCCCTGGTTTTCAAGGTACTCATGCCATAGGTCACGTCCGCATGGCCACCGAGTCGGACGTCGACATCTCAGGGGCCCATCCCTACTGGGCCTATCCCTTCTCCGACGTAGCCGTGGTCCATAACGGCCAACTGACCAATTACTTCCACTGGAAGAGGAGATTGGAACGAAGCGGTCATCGCTTCCAGTCCGAATGCGACTCCGAGATCATCGCCGTCTACCTGGCCGAGAAGATGGCCGAGGGTCACGGCCTCGAGGATGCCATGCACAAGAGCCTGGAAGACCTCGATGGGGTATTCACCTACATGGTGGTCACAGCCGATGCCCTCGGCGTCGCCAAGGACGCCATGGCTGCCAAGCCACTTGTGCTCTACGAGTCCGACGGACTGGTCGCAATGGCGTCCGAAGAAGTTGCCATTAGGGCAATCATCGATCGTGAAATTGATACCTACGACCCCTACGAGGGCGAGGTTCTGGTGTGGACACGATGAGCAGGATCGATCGCGAAATTACTGCGCCTATGGACCCCTACGAGGGCGAGGTTCTGGTGGGGACACGATGAGCGATCGCGTGGACCTCGCTGGCCGGCGTCAGATCACCTATGACGCCCGCGGGCTCTCCGAGCCGGTGGCCGAAGTCCCCATGATCTCAGAAATAGAAGGGGACAAAGCCCACTTCGACGCCACCAAGCTCACCACCCGCCAGATCAATCTGGAGATACGTTGGCTCCTCTCCGACAATGGGGTGCGCGACATCACCGTGCTCAACCCAGGAGCGAAGCATTCGATTGGGGTAGGGATCCTCCAGCGCTGCAAGATCACCTTCGAAGGGAGCCTGGGCTACTTCGGCTGCGGGCTGATCGATGGTCCCGAGGTCCACATCACCGGACGGGTGGGATGGGCGTCATGCGAGAACATGATGTCGGGGGTGGTCGTGATCGACAAAGTAGCCGGCTCCCTGGCGGGGGCGGCCCTTCGGGGTGGTGATCTGGTGGTCCATGGAAGCGTCGGAGCGCGAACCGGGATTGACCAAAAAGGCGGCACCATCCTGGTCGCCGGCGATGCCGGCACCCTGACCGGCTTCATGATGCAGCGGGGTCGCATCATCATCTGTGGCGATGCCGGCACCAACCTGGGCGATTCCATGTATGAGGGAGCGATCTACGTCGGGGGTTCGGTCAAGTCTTTGGGGATCGATTGCGTCCCGGGGGAGTGGACCGAGGCCGACTCCGAGATGATCGATCGAAAGTTCTCCATTTACGGGCTCGGCACGCCACCCTCCTTCCAGAAGTTCGTCTGTGGCAAGCAGCTCTACAACTACGACAACCTCGAGCCTGCCGAGAGGAAGCTGGTGATGTGATGGCTGGCGATTCGATAGCAAGCGATTCGAAGGCTGACAATTTGGGGACTGTTGGCGACACCCCTTCGCGACAGGACGTGCTTGGCCGCAGCCAAATCTTCACACCGGAGGTCATCAACGACATCCACGTGAAATCGGAACTTGGGCGCTATCGGATGCGGGGATTTTCGATGTTCAAGAAGATCCCCCACTGGGACGATCTAATGTTCCTTCCCGGCACGTTGACGAGATTTGTCATCGAGGGCTACCGCGAGAAGTGCGAGACGAAGACGGTTCTGGGAGCTCGCTTCGCCCGCTACCCGATCGAGCTCGACATTCCCATCTACATCACGGGCATGAGCTTCGGCGCCCTCTCCATCGAAGCCAAAACCGCCCTGGCCAAAGGGGCGTCGATGGCAGGGACCGCGACCTGCTCCGGGGAAGGGGGAATGATCCCCCCGGAGCGAGACCTGTCCACCAAGTGGTACTACCAGGTCATCCAGAGCCGCTATGGATTCAACCCCCATCACCTGATGCTGGCCGACGGGATCGAGTTCTTCATCGGGCAGGGCTGCAAGGTAGGGATGGGTGGCCATTTGATGGGACAAAAGGTGACCGAGCAAGTCGCGGAGATGCGTTCCCTCCCTGCCGGGATCGACCAGCGCTCGCCTGCCCGCCATCCGGATTGGCTCGGCCCCGACGATCTGTCTTTGAAGATCCAGGAAATCCGTGAAGCGACCGACTACCGGGTACCTATCCAGTTGAAGCTGGGAGCCGCCCGGGTCTACGACGACGTTCGAATGGCCGCCAAATGCGGGCCTGACATCATCTATCTCGACGGTGCCGAGGGATCGACCGGAGCAGGTCCCCACATCGGCACCGAGGAGACCGGGATACCCCTTATGGCTGCCATCCCCGAGGCCCGGCGGGCGCTGGAAGACGTCGGTCTGGCTGAGGACATTGACCTGGTCGTGGCCGGGGGCATTCGCAACGGAGCCGACGTCGCCAAGGCCCTGGCCCTGGGAGCCAAGGCCGTCGCGATCGGCCACTCCTCGCTGATGGCCCTCAACTGCAACAAGGAGATCCCCGGTGTCACCGACTACCTGGGCACGGTTGGGGTCCCGGCCGGTCAGTGCTATCACTGCCACACCGGACGCTGCCCGGTAGGGGTTGCCACCCAGGATCCGGAATTGCGGGCCCGGCTCAATGTCGATGACGCTGCCAACCGCGTCTACAACTTGCTGACCGCAATGACGATGGAGCTGCAGATGCTGGCCAGGGCCTGTGGCAAGACCAACGTCCACTCCCTCGAACCCGAAGACCTCTGTGCGCTAACCATGGAGGCAGCAGCAATGGCCAAGGTGCCTCTCGCGGGCACGAGCTACATCCCGGGTGTGACCGAGCAGGAGACTCTCGGCGAGATCAAGACACTGCTCAGTAAGTATCTGGCAGATCAGGGGTTCGCCCCATGAGCGTGCCGGTGCGGGTCATCGTTAGGGACACCCAGCGCTTCGCCGGCACCAAGTCGGTCGATGCGGAGGTTCTGGCCGGGACCGGATGGTCCTACCAGCACAACCCCGGTGAGGTTGAAGACATCGATTTGATGACCCTGACCCCTGGTCAGGATTTGAACTGGTTGGAAGATATTCACCTGCTCGAGGAGGACGGAGTTTCGGCAGTCTTCGACCGCTATTCGAACTGCTTCCTCAAGATCTACTTCACCATTCCGGAGGGTCGAGAGGACGAGTTCGCACGCAAGGTGCTGATGAAGCATTTGATCTCGGGTAACTCCTACGGGATCCAACTCAAGGCCATTCACGCCAAGTTCCCCCAACCCGAGCTCGGTTCCTGGGTTGAAGGTTCTCGGGTGGTTGGTGTCGACTATCAACCAGGAACGCTCGAAGGGTGGGAGCGTCCGGCAGGACACTGATCGTGACCATCCCCTCCAAAGCTAAATACGTCGTAATCGGGGCCGGAATTCATGGACTGTCGACGGCCTGGCACCTGGCGCAAGAACTCGAGGCTCGAGGGCTTGGCAGTGGTCAGGACATAGTCGTCATCGACAAAACGGGAATCGGCGCCGGGCCTTCGGGGATCGCTTGCGGGGTGATCCGCAACAACTACTTCCAGCCGGCCATGCGCCGCTTGATGGCTCATTCGGTGTCGGTCTGGGAGTCGGACCCCGACAGCTTCCACTACCACCCGGTGGGCTACATCCAGGCCGGGCCAGAGGCAATGCAGGCCGATGTTGTCTCCATCTTCGAGCAACAGCGGGAGATCGGCTACTCGTCGGTGCTGGTGGAGGGGGAACAGAGCTGCCGCGCATATATGGAAGGGATCTTCTCCGACTGGCAGGCGAAGGGGATCAGCGTGATTCTCCACGAGAAGCAGGGCGGCTACGCCAACAACATGAGCTCGATCAAGGGTCTCGCGATCAAGGCCGAAAACCTGGGCGTCCGGATCCTGTCGCCGCTGACAGTCACCGGTTTCAAGCGGGAGAATGGCCGGGTCACGGCGGTGGAGACGAACGAGGGAGACATCGCCTGCGATTGGGTCGTGTTGGGAGCTGGGCCTTGGGTGAGGGACTTCTGGGCGATGCTCGACCTGCCCGCCGCGATCACTGTGAAAGGTCGCGACGGCAATCTCTACCCGCGACCGATGTGGACCTACTGGTTCCTGCAGGAGGGAGTGCTGCGGGTCGACCCCAACTATCTGACCGACAATCATGGGGGAATGCCTCCGGTGGTCCACGTTGACACCGACGCCCCTCTATTTGACCATGCCGGCGGGTTGATCACCGACGAGTTGTGGGGCATCTACTACAAGCCGGACTTCAACTTCGGCGGCATTCAGGGCGGAGCGATGCCCTACGTGGTCGACAGACCGGCAGCTGAGATCAAAGTCGACCCCTACGGTCCCGAGAGCCTCGAGTTCAACGTCGATGAGCACTTCGAACGGATGTGGACCTCGGCTCTTGCTCACTGCCACAAGCGGTTCGTCGGAAAGCAGGGTCTCTACCATCGGACCCGCTCCGGGGGCCTGGGAGCCTTCACTCCCGACAGCTTTCCTGTCTTCGACACGATGCTCGAAAACGTGTACGTGATTGCAGACTCCAATCACGGCTACAAGATGATTGGAGTGGGAGCACTCGTCGCCCGCGAGATCCTGGGGTCGCGTGAGGAAATCCTTGAACCCTTCCGATTCTCACGCTACGCCGCCGGCCAACTCCACCCCGTGTCCAACTCTCCCTACCCCTGGAGCTGAGACCGAGAGGCGGGTCGGTGCCAGTGCAACGCGGATGGCTGACTTGCAAGGAGTTGCGGGACCGTCGATGCTCGCCGCCACCTTGTTGGGTCGCGGCTTCAATCAACGAACCAGCGAACGCGGCCTTGCGATCCGGTTCCGGTCCGTCACGGCCGAAATAGGTGTGGACGCCACACTACGAGATGAGATTTGGTCAGGCACCCAAGAGCTTGACGTCGCTGAGCAATAGGACGGGTGTGTCGCGGGAAACCCCCTGGGCCGTTGCGGGTCGGAGGGGGTTTCCTCGTTTCCGGGTACGGTCTTCGGGGCTCTTAGGGGAGAGCTCGGAGCCCGGACATCTGAAGCGTACGCATGTTTCGGTCGACTCGCCGCCTCTCGTTTTCGCGCTCTTGAATCCGGGTGGGATCATCTCACTCAGGGCGGGTGCGACTCGGGCGGGTCTAGCCGTTGAGAGGCGAGATTGCCCCGCCCAGAGGTTACGGCGCCTCCAAATGGCGTGACAAGATCGGATCGCCGTGGCCGTCGATCAGGAGCGAGAAAACGTTGACCACCATCCGGACGCTGCTCGACGAATCTGCCTTCGCCGAGGCATGGGAGCAGGGCCGGGCGCTGACCGTCGAGGAAGCGATCGCTTGCGTGCTCGACCTCGGAGATTGACGGCGCCGTTTTGTGTGCAAGCATGCCTTAGATTGAGACTCAAGGGGCCCGGTCTTCGACCGGGGAAGTAACGATGTTGCCGAGGAAAATCCGATGCTGCCGCCGGTCGAGCACGGTTCGTTTGTCTGTGCTCTTGGGGTTGGCTTTGACGACGACAGCCTGTCTGACGGCGTCCTCCGTTACCACGACTGCTGCCACGACTACCACCGCGACCCCTACCACCGCCTCGCCTTCAACGACGAGACCGCCGCGTGATTCCTCCATCCTGTCCGTCACACTGTCGGTCGGGAAGCTCACGCTTTCTGGCTCCGTGCCTGACGAGGAAGCGCGAGATGCTTTGCTCGCCGTGGCCCGGTCGACTTTCGGTGAAGACAACGTGACTGATTCGTTGGAGATTGGGCGGGGTGATGGTTCAGCCGATGTGACCGCGGCCCTCGAGGCTCTTGCCGGAATCGTGGCTGAGTTGCCCACATGGTTCGACGCTGCCGAATTGCGTTTGCGCGGTACCGACCTCAACGTCACCGGGGATGCTCTTTCCGCCGAAGCGCTCGAGCAGGCGACCAGTTTCCTCGAATCGATGGCTGGCTTGACTGTGACGTCAGAACTCGAGATCTCGCCCGTCGTGCAAAGTCGTGAACAATTAGCAGCTCTGCTCGAGACCGAGACCATCACTTTCGTGTCCGGATCGGCCGAGATCGACGAGGAAGGGGTCACGGTCCTCGAGCGCGTAATCGAGATACTGGCCCCCGTTTTTGCCGCCCGGCCCCGGGTCGAGGTGCGGATTGATGGTCACACCGATGACCAGGGACCCGAGGACTTCAACCTCGACCTCAGCCTGCGACGAGCGCAGGCAGTACTCGATTACATGGTGGCCGCCGGCCTTCCGGCTGCGAACTTATCAACCGAGGGGTTCGGAGAGAGCCGGCCGATCGCCGACAACGGGACCGAAGAAGGAAGGGCCAAGAACCGTCGAATCGAGTTCACCCTCGAAGGGTGAACAAGAAGTGTCGGTAGAGGAAGAGGTCGGCGGTTCGAGCCCGTCAACCCACCGGACACACGCAGTCGACCTTCCCACGGGCCGTCATGGTTTGCGCTCATTGATCACCGGCTCAGCGGGCGCCATAGGCGGCGAGGAACACTCGGACGCCGGTATCGGCGTAACGCCTAAGTTCGGCGTCGGTAGGCGGTTCGTCGTCGCCGAGGAGCATCGCTCGGTTTAGCGGCATGGACATCACCAACCAGTTGAAGTGTTCAGCCGCCAAAGAGGCATCTTCGAGCCGCAGCAGGCCTCGTTCGGCCATATTCTCGAAGACGGTGGCGAGGATGGCGATCGTCCGCCCCGGTCCAAGCTCGTAGAAGGTGCGACCGAGGTCGGGGAAGCGGCCGGCTTCACCGATGACCAGCCGCCGCAGCTGTAGAACTTGGGGCTGCATCACCTTGGCGAGTTGACGGCGTGCCAGGTCTCGCAGGTCGGCCTCGATGTCACCGCTTTCTTGCAGGCTGAGCAGTTCGTCGTGGACGGGATCGCTGGCGGCTCTGACCGTCGCGACCACAAGTTCGGAGAAGAGGGCTTCCTTGTCGACGAAGTGCTTGTAGACGGTCTGTTTCGACACTCCAGCCAATGCGGCGATCTCATCCATGCTTGTGCCGACATAACCATTGCGGAGGAAGACCCTCGTAGCTGCTTCGAGGATCGCCCGGTTCTTACGCCTCGTCCGGGGTTCGGTTTGGTCATCAGGTATCGCTTTGCCGAAGCTCATCGGGCCCATGGTACTAGACGGTTCCGTTCCGATCTGGTACTGTACCGTCTAGTACCAAACGAAAGAGAACAAAATGAGAATCGTTGTGATCAACCATGTCACCTTGGACGGCGTGATGCAGGGGCCCGGTCGCGCCGACGAGGACACCAGGGACGGTTTCGAGAGCCGAACCGATCCGCGTGCTGCGCCTCGCGACGGGGAAGGCGGAGATCTCGGCGCGCGTCGCCGAACTGCTCAAGCAGGTCGGCCTGGCCCCCGAGGACGG
>JANMST010000036.1:0-8791 GCA_031389635.1 Acidimicrobiia bacterium
CCACGGCAGGCTGGTTCGACGTGTCTCACCTCGGCCGATTCCTGTGGCGGGGGCCGGGGGCGTCGACGGCGCTAAACAGCTTGTTGACCAACGACGTCAGGTTGATCGAGCCCGGGCGGACCCAGTACACGCTCTGCCTCAACGACGAAGGCGGCATCGTCGACGACCTTCTGATCTGGCAATGGGACGATGAGTTCTACTGGGTCCTACCGAACGCTTCGACGCACACTGCGATGATGGAAAGGTTCGCGGCGGCCTTTCCGACGATCGAAATCGAGGATCTGCGCACGGCTACCGCCATGGTGGCGGTCCAGGGCCCCGAGGCGCCGGCCGCTCTGGAACAGGCCACCGGCGTTCTGCCCAAGCGGTTCCGGACCTACAGGGCGCCTTCAGGCTCGTCGGTGGTCCATTTGGCGGGGACCGGTTACACCGGAGAGAGAGGCGGGGAGCTCGTGGCCGATCCGGACACTGCTACCGGGCTCGTCGAGGCCCTCGGGCGGCTCGGTGTGAAGCCGGCGGGCCTGGGAGCCCGGGACACCCTGCGTCTCGAAGCTGGCCTTCTCCTGGCCGGCCAGGACTTCGACCCGGAGACTAACCCGATCGAGGCGGGGCTCGGCTTCGCCGTTTCCTGGGACCACGACTTCGTCGGAAAATCGGCGCTCGAGGCTGTCCGCCAGACCGGCCCCGACAAAAAGCTCACGGGCTTCACCCTGGCGGGCCGGATGATCCCGCGTCACGGATACCGGCTCCGAACGAGCGGTTCCACCGGAATTGTCACCTCCGGTAACTTCAGCCCAGTGCTCGAGTGCGGGATCGGTCTCGGGTACCTATCACCTCCATCGGAGGCCGACGAAATCGAGGTCGAGATTCGGGGAAACTGGGAGCACGCTGGCCGGGTCGAGTTGCCATTCCTCAAGAGGTGACCGCCGAGTTCACTGCTGAGAGTCTGCCACTCCCTCCCGGAGTCGATGTTCCTCCCAGTTTCAACCTCGACTTCCCCCAACCTGCCTGGTTGTCGCCGGTCGCCAGCCATCGCCTGACTGGGCTTGGAATCAGCGAGGGTCATTTGGTCGTGGGTGGGCGGACCGTCTGGGTCAGGTCTGGCGCCAGTCCTTCGGCGATACTCGCCTCGCATCCAAACCGGCTGGGATCGGTCGAAAACGCATCGGCGATGATTCACCTTGCCGGGCAACTCGGGGCTACTGCCTACGTTGAGGTTGACCCGTTTCTGGCCGGGGGCGTCGAACTGCCCGCGGGGGCCATACCAATTGTCGAATGGCCCGAGGCCGTGACGGCCCCTGTGAGGTCTGCTGCCAATCGTGCCCGGCAGGCGGCCGATGCCCTGCGCCGGCGGTTGGCTCAGATCAGGGGGATCACGTTTCCCATCGAGCGTCCTTTCGGGCGGACGGTCACGGTGGTCCTGCCGATTCCCGCGGGCCCGGTCATCGATGCGCTGGCGGGTGAGGGCACCAGGTTGAGCGCTGCTGAATTTTGGGAGGGGGGTCTGTCGATGACTCTCGGGTGGTGGCACAGCCGTCACCAGATCGACGCTTTAGCTGCGGCCATCGCTGCGATCGTTGTGGGTCTTCATCCGCCGCCGGTGCCTCCAGACCGCTTTGACCGGATTCCCGACGATTTGCCGCTTCGCCGCCTCGATACCATCCCCCTCTTGTGACGCTTCACCACGTATACGGTGGTGAACCGTCACGAGAAGCAGAGAAAGGACCTTGATGATCGTAAGTGTCGCCCATCCCGAGCCGAGTCCAGACGGTGGGGCCCAACTGGTCCGCGACTGGGATCCAGTCGGAGAGGTCAAAGCCGACATCGTCCTGGTCCACGGCATCGGCGAGCACTCGGGCCGCTACGCCCGGACCGGGTCGCTGTTGGCCGAAGCCGGTTACCGGGTAAGAGGTTTCGACCTGCTGGGATTCGGCGCCTCCTCCGGAGAGAGAGCGGACATCGCTCGTTGGAGCCTCTACCTCGATCAGGTCGAGGGCAATCTTCAATCGGTCAGGACCGAGGGCAGGCCGGTCATCCTGATGGGCCACTCGATGGGGGGGCTGATTGCGCTGGACTACGCCCTCGCGGAACGCCCTCGACCCGACCTGCTGATCCTTTCAAGCCCGGCCCTGGGCGGTGGTAAAGCGTGGCAACGATCGGTGGCTCCCGTCCTGGCGAGGCTGTTCCCGACTCTCGCCGCGCCAACCACGGTTAAGGGTGATCAACTCTCCAGGGATCCCAGAGTCGGCGAGGCCTACTTTGCGGATCCGCTGGTGCTGACCAAGGCGTCGGCCCGCCTGGGAGCGTCGATCTTCTCTACCCAGGATCGTCTCCGCGCCGCGCTCGGCGCCCTCGCGATTCCAACGCTGGTGATTCACGGGGGCCAGGACACCGTCGTCCCGACCGCTTCAAGCGAGATATTGACCTCGGTGGAAGGACTGGTGCGCAGAGTCTTCCCGGACCTGCGTCATGAGACCTTGAACGAGCCCGAAGGTCCCGAGGTTGTCGCCGAGATCATCGATTGGATCGCGTCGAAGACGTCGTAATCTGACATCGTGCGTCGGGTCGTTGGGCTCTCCCTTTCGGTGCTTCTGGTCACGGCTTGCGCCGGCCAGGAACCGCCGCCACGCACCCCTCTGCCGGACGCAGCCGATGTGGTCCCGCTGCCGGTGACCTGCAGTTTTCAAGTGGGTGAGGGGCTCGGGGTAAGCATCGACGACGTCATCCCCGATTCCGGCGCCGACGGGGTTCTCGTGATTGGAGACCTCGTAGTGGCAGTCAACGGCGAGGGCATCGCCAACGCCGATCAGCTCCGCGAGGCGCTGGGGCAACAAGAGGTCGGCGACACAGTCAGCGTCGACGTAATCCGCGATGGCGAGGCGGTCAGCACTGAGATCCTGCTCGGGCCCAACCCCGATGCCCCGGAGCGGCCGCTGCTGGGTGTGATGATCGTCACCGCCTTCGATCGACTCGAACCGAATGAAGTCGGAACCGATATAGACATAGGCACGCTGGCCCGAGCGGTCGGCATCGGACCGTCGATATACCTCCTCGACCCGGTCAGCGGAAACTGGGCATCCCTTGGAGTGGATGTGCCAGATGAGGCCTGGGCCGCGGCCGGCCAGGCAATTCTGACACTCGAAAACCCCACAACCCCGGAATCGGCTCTGGTCGACACTCTCAGCGGTGACCGCCTGGTGTTCGATCTCGGCGATTGGTGGGGCGTCAACATCCTCGGCAGCCTGGGCTCGGACACCGTCTTGTCGGTTGCCCGCCCGATCCCGGGAGAGACCTCGTTGGTCGAAGTGGCGGTGGTAGTCGTCGACTTCCACCGGAGGGTGGTCGAGTGGATCTGGCAGATCGATCAGCCGATCGGTATCCCGGTGGCGACGTTCCCTTCTCCCGATGGAGCCCGGCTTCTGGTCGCCGGTCAGGACCAGGAAGACGAGGTCCTGAGATACACGGTTCTCTCCGCGGCCGACGGGCTCCCGATGGCGAGTTCTGACACCCTCGCGGCCGCCGAAGCGACCGCCGCCCTCGGATGGTTCAACGAGGAGTCGTTCTTGGTGTCGACCGGCACCGGCAGTCTCGTGATGGTGGACGCCGCCAGCGGTGTGGCCTCCGAGGCCGCCCTTCCACCCGCGGTGGGTCAGGTAACCCGGTTGACGACGGTCGGTGACGGCGTTCACCTTCTAGCTGAAAGCGGCACCAGCCTCATCAAGCTCGACCTGGGCGGAACCAGCGAGATCCGCACTCTTGCTGACCATTGTCAGGTCGGTCTCATCGGAAGCCTGGGCTGGGTCATCGCCGGGTAGCGAAGGAACCCAACCCAGGATCAGCCCATGGGCGACCCTGAGGGTCGTGAGTCGTCTAGGACTCGGCGTCGACCGATTCAGCCTTGGGGTCGTCCTCTGGCACATGACCATTTGCAACGCCACCCTCGGGATGGCCGTTGCCAGCAACTTCGGTCTCGGTGTGAACGTTGACCCCAACCAGGCGCCGAGCCAACGCCTGTTCGCGCCTCTTGGCACCGACTTCCTCTGTGACAGATTGCCAGCCGACGGGTTCTCGCATGACCTGCTCGCCGGGCACGGACCCCATGATCTCGGCGACCTCGTCCCCCGAGATCGTCTTCTTGTCCTCGAGCGCCGCCGCCAGTTCTAGGACCTTGTCCCGATTGGTGGCAAGAAGCTTGCTGGTCCGCTCGTAGAGCTCGGTCAGGGAGTCCTCGATCTGATCGCGCCGAGCCCTAAGGGCGACACTGACGGCGTAATCCGGCCCCCCGGAGGCGTTGGTGCTGGTACCGGAGTACGACACCAACCCCACGCCCATACCCCAGGCCCCTTCCATAAGGGCGGCGATGGTGGTTGCACTGGTCAGGTCACCCGACACCCCCGAGGAGTTGTCCTCCCCGAAGAACATCCGTTCGCCGACCCGTGAGGCCAGGCTGACCATGATGTCGGTTTCGAATTCTGACTTCCATTGCGTGTAACGCTCTTCCTGCCCGAGGCTCCGAACCATGCCGAGGGTGGTCGCCCTCTTCTCGATCGTCACCATGTCGATGCGGCGATGAGCACCCAGCAAGTGGGCCGCCACCGCGTGCGATGCCTCGTGGATGGCTACGGCGTGACGCTCCCGTTCGATGTAGTCGACGTCTTCCGGAGGGCCGAGCTCTTTGAGGGCCTTGGCCTTCCAGACATCGGGCCAAACGATCGATTCCCGACCATCACGGATGGCGATGATCAATGCCTCATTCACGAGGTCCTTGATCTTGGCGCCCGAGTACATCGGGGTCACGACCGAGAGTTTTTCGATCTCGTCGTTGGTGAGGGAGTGCGATACCTTGTTCAAGTAGCCGATGAGGGTCTGCTTGCGGCCCTCCTTCGACGGATATCCGACCTTGTAGATGCGGTCGATTCTCCCCGGTCGTAGCATCGCTTCGTCGAGGGCATTGGGCATGTTGGTGGCGAGGATGTGCAGGATTCGGTACTTGGGCGGTGGCTTGGGCCGGAAGCCCAGCAGTTTTCGAATCTTGTTGCTGATGCCTCGCGGTTTGGTCAACCCGTTCATCTCGGTCAGAAGAGCCTGGAGGGTGCCCATGCCACCACCGCCGCCGCCCATCCCGCCCATGATGATCCGGTTGATCCAGGAGCGGTGGGGTTGATCCGGTGTTTCGGCTGGCTGTTCCCAGACCGACGTCAAAGCCTCCTGGGTGAAGGAGGACAGGTAATGGAATCCGTTGCAGGAGACGTGGGCGGACATCTGAGCCGAACCACTCATGCCCCCGGTCGGAGTCCCCATGTTGCCGCGGCTGCCGAGGGCGTCGGCTTCGTCGAGAAACACGATGACCCCGCCGTGCCGCAATGAGAGTTTTCTCAGCTTGCGGTACAGCGACTTCACTTTGAGAATGCCCACACCCATGAACATGTTGATGAAGGCACCTGGATCGACAAAAACGTAGGGCCGGCCTGTTTCGCCCGCGATCGCCTCAGCCATCAAGGTTTTTCCGGTTCCGGGAGGCCCCCAGAGCAGGATGCCTCCGGGGATGTAACCGCCTTTGGCCTCGATCTCGTCGGGCTTCTCGAGAAACGCAATGTTCTCCTTGATCAGATCAAGGACATGATCCTGTCCCCAAACATCGTTGAAACGAGTCTTGATCTCCTCGGGCATGATCACGCTCACGCCCCCGCGCGAGAGGAACCAGAAGATCATCACGAACTGCCCAACGGCGATTGTCATGATCATGACGATTTGGAGGAACTGTGGACTCGTGATGACAGCCACGAACAGCTGCGGCGCCTGAGTGATCGCCTGCATCGGCGAGGAAATCTCGGGCACCAGAGAGTTGACGACGGCTGAGTAGAGGCCGATGATGACGACCCATCGGATTAGCCGGCCAACCCGGAATCGGGTCCACGGTTTGAGATGGTCGAGGCCACCTTCAACGCGCCCGAAGACCCCTTGCTGCCAGAACCGGTGATAGCCGGAGCTTCGCTCAGAGACGTAGTAGTGGGCTTGCCGAATGACTTCGAGGATGAAGAGGATCCCCAGTATCCGCCCCGAACCGGTGTTGAGAAACTCCCGAAGCGCGGCGCCGACGGTGACGAAGGGCGGCTGCACCTGGCTCCCAACCACCGCCGTCGTGATGACGGAGAGGATGATCAGAAATTTGATCCGGTCCCACGTGTCTGCCCTTCGGCGGGTCGTTTTCACGACGCTCTCTTGTTGACCAGCCACGAATCCACCACCCTCTCGATTTCGACCTGGTTTGCTATATAACAGTCGCGCGAACATCCGGCCACTATGGAATACATGCGGTTGTCGGTCGGATCGGTCACAGAGATCAAGTACGCAATGCCAACTTCGGCTCCGCTCTCATCGACGTAGGACACGAGAACCCGGACACCGTCGTACCCGTCACCGAACGTGAAGTCCTCACGAACGTGCTCCTGGGAATCGACGAAACCAAAATACGGGAGCACCGACTGGCTCAGGGCGGCCCGATTCAGGTATTGGCGCTCGAGGTCGCCGACGGTTCTCACCGACATGGCGCCGATCGGGTAGTCGACCAGAGAAAGGGGGTTGGTGACATTGGCCACATCGCGGGCCGGAGCTCCGTCGAAGGCCATCGACGACACGGCCGGAAACTCGAACCCCCCATAGGGCTCAGCGAATGGGACGTCTCCGAGGGCGTTCAACTCCGCGATCTCGTACGTGTGCCACTCGGTCGGCAGGTTGACCAGCGATAGCTTGTCAGGGTCCGTATACGCGACGAGATCGCTTGTGCCGGAAGCGCAAGCAGCGAGGGCAACAGCAAGCGGTCCGATTGCGATCATGAGCCAGCGTCGCATGTAGTACCTCAGGATACGGCAAGAGCATAAATATCGGTTCAACTCCGGCCAGATCGGAGCCACTTTTTGTTATGCCAGGATTGGGATTGCGATGTCCGAGAGCACCCCTGATTTAGCAGCCGGAACCCTTCTGGTGGCATCGCCCTTGCTGGTCGACCCCAACTTCTACAAGACGGTCGTGTTCGTTCTCCAATACGACCTCGACGGCGCTGTCGGCGTCGTCCTGAACCGACCCAGCGAGGAACCGGTCGAGAGCCATCTCCCGGAGTGGGCTCGGAGGCTGGAGGACCCCCCGGTCATCTTCGTAGGGGGCCCTGTCGACCGGGCCATTGCGATTGGACTGATTCGGTCCGGTCGCCCGACCGAGCCAACGGCGCTCGGCGGGGTTGGCATGGTGGATCTCGGCGGCGACCCGGCCGCCGGCACTCCCGGGCCGGTCCGTGTGTTCTCGGGCTACGCCGGGTGGGGTCCCGGTCAGGCCGAGGCTGAGATGGCCGAGGGAGCGTGGATGGTGCTAGAGGCAGTCGCCGAAGACGTGTTCACACACGCTCCGGAGGACCTCTGGTCCTCAGTGCTCCGCCGCCAGGGAGGAAGGTTGGCAATGCTGGCGACTTTCCCTCTAGACCCGTCGATGAACTAAGAAAGACGCGAGACGGGAGACGCTAGACGTCAGAAGAGCGCCAGCTGCTCGTCGCGAATGTACCGCGGAGATCCGTTCCAAATGAGATGGTCCATAAAGACCCACGACTTGCGATGGATCGCACTCGGGCCCCAAGCCTGCAAGGCCGCTTTGTGAACCGGGCACGGATAGCCCTTATTGGCTTCGAAGTTGTAATACGGGAAGTGCTCGGAAGCTGCCCGCATTATTCGATCCCGGGTTACCTTGGCCAGGATCGATGCGGCCGCGATGGATAGACACGTTCTGTCTCCCCCGACCAGGCGCTGAGCTCCGCCGACGAAGTCCCAGTTCCCATCCACCACCACCCTGTCGGCCACCAACCCCAGTCCGTCAAGCGCCCTGCGAGCCGCAAGCTTCTGCGCAGCCGACATGCCCAACGTGTCGCACTCAGCCGGCGAGGCATGACCCACGGCCCATGCTTCGCACCATCCCGCGATTCGATTGAAGAGCGCCTCGCGCTCATCCTCGGTCAACAGCTTCGAATCCCTGACCTTGTAGACGCGTCGGTCGGCGGGAATCACTGCGGCACCGACGGAAAGCGGACCCGCCCAGGAACCACGGCCGACCTCGTCGACTCCGACCACGATCTTCAGTCCTGCGGTCCACAGTTCGCGCTCGAGGGATATGTCCGGCGCCTTGTCGATCAGGGCCGAACGCAAACGGGGAACCGTGAGGGTCACGTCGGAAGGCTACTCACCGGGCTCCGGGCGTCTTGCGTTTGGAGGTAGCGGTATTCGTACGGGCCGAGGATGTGTCCGTCCCAGGTGTCCTCGGCGACGAGATCGAAAAGGTCGCCTTCGGGCAGGTTCGATCTCGCCACAATCACAGGCCGTTCGGTCATGTTCACGACGACCGTCACCGAACCCCTCCGGAATCCGAGCAAACCGTTGTCGCCCAGATCGAGAGGTTCGGGCGGGATCTCGGGGCCGAATCCATCGAACCCGCGGCGGACCTCGAGAAGGCGCCGGAGACCTGCCAGCATCGTTCCTTCGGGCCCTTCGCCGGCCGCGGCGGATTGCAGTCGTGGACCATCGAAGACCGGTCGTTGGCTCCACCGAACGTCTGCGGCCAGAGCCGAATCGGCGAGGTAGCTGTGATCGGACAACTGGGCCGTCTCGTCTCCGAGGAACAACATCGGGATCCCACCGGTCCCGAGAATCACAGCGAAGGCGGCCAGCAGCCTGCGAATGGCGATCTCGGCGGCAGGCGACTCAAGGTCCTCCACGGCGGCTTCGAGGCCAGCCAGTGCGGCCGCGGTGCC
>JANMST010000063.1:0-10026 GCA_031389635.1 Acidimicrobiia bacterium
CGGACTCCCGGCCGACCGATGGTCCGATCGCCTGGGGTTCGTCTCCACGCTCACCGAGTTCCCGTCGTCGACCAGGGTTCTACTGATCGGGCCCGCCGCCGATCTGCCGGGGGCCAGTCGCCCACTCGGCCCGATCGCCTACCGCCTGATCGACGGCAGCGTTGCCACCCTCGAACAGGCGTACCTTCCCAACTTCGGGGCCGGCGACATCGAACTGGCCGGGGTCATCGTCGATCACCTGATTCGCGGAGTCGATCTTCGACCTGGGGCTGCCCTGTCCGAGTTCGGCATCGGATGGGTGGTGGTTCTCCCCGGAGCGGATTTCGACACGCAGGCATTGGATCGCCAGATCGATCTCGCCCTGACGCCCGTGGACCCCGAGTTGACCGTCTACGAGAACCTGGCAGGGTCGGCCCGGGCCGTAACCGATGAGGGAGCAGTCTGGAATTGGGACGGCCGCACCTATCGCGGTGGGCCCACCGATTTCCGGGTTCGCCTTGCCGACAACGCTGATGCCCGGTGGGGTCCGGATTGGGCGCTTGCCGAAGGTTGGGCCAACGCGGTGTCCGGTGAGGAGGGTGAGGCGGTTTTCACACCCGACTCGTTGACGAGGGTTGCCGGCCTTGCTTCTGGAGCGCTTCTCATCGTCCTCGTTCTTCTCATCGTGTGGGGCACCCGGACGCCGGCCAAGCGCAAGCCGGCCAAACCCGAGCTGGCCAAACCCGAGCCGGCCAGCCCGCACCAGGAAGACCCCCGTGAAGAGAGCCGCCAGCTGGAAAACCGGGATCTCGAGGACGGCTCGGCTCCGCTTGGGACCCGCTCGTGACCGATGTGTTGCGGAGATGGACGGTGATTCTCACCGCCGCCGGCCTGTCGGTTCTAGGACTCTTCTTGGTGCCGGATCCGGTTCCGAGCCCACCGCAGCTTCCCTCGTTCGAAGCGGACCCCTACGTCGTCTGTCCGGTGGCTGAAGCCGGAGGTGGTTTCTCTTCCCGCCTAGGTGTGGCCGACTCACAAGGCGGGACCCTTCGTGTGATCGGCGGTGGCAGCGGGTCGATCGACATTCCGGGCGATGACCCCTCTTTCTTCACTGAGGTGGGCGAGTTGGCTGAACTCGGGGCAACACCGATCCTGGTCGAGACCTCCGGAACTGCCGCCGCCTACAGCCGGGCAGGCACCGTCGCAGCGGTCTCCGGCTGCGTCCCTGCTTCACGCGGCTCAATGGCGATCATGGGGATGTCGACGGCCGAAGGCGACCGTTCCACAATGGTGCTGGTCAATCCATTCGCATCCACGGCCTCCCTCCGCCTCATCGGCGCCAGCGAGTTCGGGGTCGACACTCCGACCGATCTCGAAGAGGTGACGGTTCCGCCCGCGACCTCGGTCGAAGTTGTGCTCGACCAGTCCATGGCCGGCAGGCAAAGCCTCAGCTTTGCAGTGGTGGCCGATTCCGGCCTGGTCGTGGCGGGGATGAAACGCTCCGGTCCCACCGATGTGGCCACATCAGAAGCAGTCACCGCCAGCACCCAGTGGTTCTTCGCTCTGCCGGACTTCGGATTCGACGGGGCGATCCATCTCCGATCGTTGGCGGACGTGGATACCGCTTACCGGATCGATCGGATTCAACCCAATGGAGTAGTCGAAGGAGTCTCCCAGGGCGTACTCGTCGCCCAGGGACTCGCAGTCGTTCCCGTCGAGGATCTCGCCGGCCCCGGCTCCGGCCTCATCGTGTCGGCGGTAGAACCCCTGGCGGCGGCAATCGTCTACAACTTCGAAGACGTCAGAGCTGTGTCGCCCGGAGTAACGAGGGAGGCCACGAGGTGGTCGGTCCCGGTCTCAGCCCTTCTGAATGAAGGCCGGTCCACCGTATGGATCCTGAACACGTCGGGCCAAGCGCTGACGGCGAGGATCCAGCGAGTCGGCGTCTCAGCGGTGCAGACCGCTCAGCTTCCGCCGGGGATGACAACCGGTGTGTTCGTGACCGGGGCCAGAGGTGGCGCAATCGATGTCTCCGCCGATGGAAACATCGTCGTTTTCTACGGTGTCCTCAGCGGAGGCTCGATCGGGATGACGGCGGCGGTGCCGGTCGGATGAGCGAGACCGGTATCCGTCTCCTCGTCATCGTCATGATTCTGGGCGTCGTTCTTATTGCCGCGGTAGTCGCAGGACGCACTCGAAGGGCACGACCACTCCGAACTATCAGAGACGATCTACCTCCCGGCGTTCATCTCTTCACTTCCACCACCTGCGCCACCTGCACGGAAGCTCGGGCCGTCATCGCTTCGGTGTATGGGGAATCCTTCACCGAAGTCCGCCACGAGGACGATCCGGAGAGCTTCGGCCACCACGGAATCGCCCGGGTTCCAACTGCCATCGTCGTCATGGCCGACCGCAACGCGCTGGTCTTCGAGGGTGTGCCCCGGAAGCGCCACTTGCCGATCGTACCTCCGGCTTCGATCGCCAGTCGCTGACTTCTTTCTCTCCGAAGTCCAATTGCGACGGCCTGTTTCGATCCTTGCTGCAAGGGCGGTCGGTCACCTACCGTTGCGGCATGTTCTCCTCTTGCGTCCGTTGCAGCACCCCGGCCTCTGTCCGCATGGCTTACAACTATGCCGACCGACAAATGTGGGTGGAGGACCTCGAGGGTCACAACGCTCCCGGATACGCCCTTTGTACCAGCCACGCCGAGCGACTCAGCCCGCCGCTGGGGTGGACCTTCACCGATCGTCGCACCGTCGTCAGGCTCTTCGCACCGCTCGAAGTGGCCTGAGATGCCTCTCGACCGCGATCTGCTCGACGCGGTTAGGGACCTCGATCAGCACGACCTCCGCCGTTTGCTGATCCTGTCCAGGGCACAACTCGAACGTGAGGGAGCGATCGGATCGGAAGACCGGGCGAGGGTCAGGCTGCGCGAACAGATGATCAAATGCGGCAAGCAGAGTTGCACCACTTGCCCCCACGGCCCCTATTGGTACGCCTACTGGTGGGAAAAAGGCCGCCGCCACAGCCGCTACGTAGGCCGGTTACTCCACGAGGAGTAAGCCTCAAGCTCAAGCCTCAAGCATTCGTTTGCCAGAACCCACCACTCACCACTTACCACTCCTGGGTTCCCCTAGCTATCTCCACGATTGGGTAAGATTTCGCGCAATGGATTGTCCCGTGTGCGGTATTAACGACGTAATCGAGATCAAGCATCGCCTCCCCGATGGGAGCGAAGTTCAGTTCTTCTCCTGCCACAAGTGCGAAGAGAAGTGGTGGGACCAGGCAGGCCAATTGATCGATCTCCGCCAGGTACTCGAACTCGTCCGCAAAGCCCGCGCCTAGACACTCGATGTTTTTGCTCTGATGCAAGCAGGGAGCACCCTCCCGACATTTAGGCGCTGGGTACCTCTGGCGGTTCTGGCGGGTATCTCGTTCGTCATCCTCATGGTCCTCAATCCGAGGTTGATCCTTGAGGCCAACACTCCATCGGGCGGCGACATGGCTGCCCATGTCGCAGTGCCTGCCTATCTCCGCGATGTGCTGCTGCCGGAAGGCCGCATCCTTGGCTGGTCCCAGGACTGGTTTGCGGGCTATCCGGTTTTCTACTTCTACTTCCCGTTGCCTTCTCTCGTGATCGTCCTCCTCGACGTCGTCCTTCCCTACGGGGTGGCGTTCAAGATCGCAACGGTTCTGGGCCTGCTGGCGACACCGCCGGCTGTCTACTACCTGGCCCGCAGCTTGCGATTCGGACGCCCGGTGGCGACGGTCGCTGCCGGGGCCGGTGCTGCCTTCCTCTTCATGGAGAGCTTCACGATCTATGGAGGCAACGTCCTCTCGACATTGGCGGGGGAGTTCTCGTTTTCCTGGTCGCTGGCTCTTTCATTGTTCTACCTCGGGCTTCTGATCAGAGCCGTCCTCGATGATCCCAAATACCAGGTTCCGGCGGCCTTGGCGCTGGCGGCCGCGGTCCTGTGCCACATCATCACGATCATCGTCATAGTGACGGCGAGCCTGACCGTGCTCACCTGGAAAGGCGCATGGCGCCGGGCACTTCCGATCTGGCTGGGAGGTCTCGCCATCAGCGGGTTCTGGGTGCTGCCCTTGCTGGCGAGGTTGGGGTTCAGTTCCGATATGGCCTGGACTCCGCTCGTCAGCTGGGATCAATTGTTCCCGCTCGAGATCTGGCTTCTCCTGGTCCCGGCCATCGCCGGTGCCGTTTGGACCTGGGGGCGCACGCCGCGGGCGCTACCCGTAATGACCCTCACCCTCATACCGATCATCTACTACCCGCTCCCCAACATCATGCCCGACCTTCTCCCGGGGATCTTCAATGCCCGCTGGAAGCTATGGAACGGGCGTCTGCTGCCCTTCTGGTACTTCGGTGTGACCTTCTTTGCGGCGATTGCTCTTGGCGGGGTGGTCATGTGGCTGGCGCGGCGCCTGCCCGAGCGGATCTCCGGGATCCTGCCCAGGCTGGCCGGAACCATCGCCGGGATCGTGGCGGTGGTCTTGCTGGCCAAGGAGCCCAACGTGCCCAACACGGTGGTCTGGGCCTTCGCGGTGGCGGTGGTCGGGGCCTTGCTGCTGTCGATGATGTGGCTCAAGTCGGTCGACTCGAAGGTGTTCCTTGCCATGGGCGGCGCCGGGATCCTCGCCCTGGGGGCGGTGGCCGGTATCACGATCATGAACGGATGGGCTCGCTGGAACTACACAGGCTACGAGGGTAAGACTCGATGGCCCGAGTACGAGGCGCTTATGGCCACCGCCAACAGCGAACTGGAACCCGGTCGCATCCACTGGGAATACGACCGGACCATGAACGACTTCGGGTCGCCAATGGCCCTGATGTTGTTTCCATTCTGGACCCAGGAGGGTTTCGGGTCGATGGAGGGCCTGTTCTTCGAATCGTCGCTGTCCACTCCGTTCCACTTTCTCAACCAGGCGGAGATGAGTGTCAACCCTTCGAGCCCGATCCCGGGTCTTGACTATCACCGCTTCGACTTCGAACGTGGTATCCGCCATATGCAGATGTACGGGGTGCGGTACTACGTCACCTTCACTCCCGAGGCGAAGGAAGAAGCGGACAAGTGGCCGGAACTAACCGAGATCACCGCCACCGGCCCTTTCACTTTCTACGAAGTCACCGACGCACCCCTGGTCGAGGCCGCCACGTTCCAACCCGCTGTCTACGAGGGGCCCCACAACAGCCTGCTCGCCCGGCTTGGGGGAGTCATAGGCATTGGACCAGGGGAGCAGGCCGCCACATTCGAGGAGATCTCACTGGAGTGGTACGGATCGATGGATCTGCTGGATCGATGGATCACCACCGATGGACCCTCCGATTGGCCCCGGATCACTGATCTCAACGAACTACGGACGATGGATGAACTGCCCGGGAACTCGTTGGCCGGGTCTGGGGCCACGATCACCGACGTTGTGCTCGAGGACGATTCGATCTCGTTCCACACTGACGCGGTGGGCGTGCCCCACCTGGTGAAGGTTTCGTATTTCCCCAATTGGCGAGCTACCGGAGCTGAAGGCCCCTTTCACGCCGGGCCGTCCCTCATGATCGTGATCCCGACTCAGGAAGAGGTGACCCTGCAATTCGCCAATGGTGGCATCGAGAACATCGGCTGGGTTTTGACCATCGGCGGGCTGGCCGGGGCGATAGGTGGCGGAGTCTTCTATGGCACTCGCGGTCGCCGCTTCGTGGCGAGTTCTTCCGGCGCCGGGGCGGAGCCGGTCGGGTCGGGGTAGCGAGACGTAACCAGCTCCCAGAGTCTGAAGAATCAGCGAAGGAAGGAGTGGGTGCCGCACGCGCCTCCGTGTGGTCCCGGCGCTCACACACCAAAGAAAGCCGCAAAGGACCTGGTGGCCTCCCTCCTTCGGCGAAAAACAAACGGTAGACCCAACTAGGGCTTGGGGACCCGCCCGGTCCAGACCCACCATTGCAATCGTGCCGTGTCGCGGGCCATCTGCCAGAGCATGCCTCCACGTAACGATGCGGTCGATGCCCCGGGTCCCAACTCGACCGGTGTCTGAGCCAGCTTGAACCCGGCCCGTTGCGCCCGCACGAGCATCTCCAGGTCGTAGGCATACCCATCGATCCGCATTTGAGGAATGACGACCTCGAGCACCTTCCTCCGGAAGATCTTGAGCCCGGTCTGGGTCTCGGTGACGGTCAGTCTGAAGAGACCAACCGTTGCTAGCGAGAACAAACGGCTCAACACCCTTCTGATGACCGGATAGCGGCCGGCGGCCATGGAGTCTCGTTTGGCGCCAACGAGCACGTCGGCGTCGCCCATTGCGGCCAACAGGCCCGGCAGCTGTTCGGGGGGAAGATCGAGATCCGCATCGAGGAAGACGATCAGGTCGCCTGTGGCCGCTCTCGCGCCGGTGAACAACGCCTGTCCCTTGCCTCGGTTGACCGGATGGCTCAGGACCGAAGCCCCGGGAATGTTCGACGCCGCTCGCAGGGCCTCGGACCGCGTTTGGTCGGTGCTTCCGTCATCCACCACCACGATCTCAACTGACAGGGCCGAGAGGACCGACGCCACTCGCTCGACATTGGCCGCTATGACGGAACCCAATTGGAAGGCGGGGAGGACGACCGAGACGGAGGGCGAGTTGGTCATCGGATCGGGAAGTTAAGCACCGGTCCGACGCCTACAAACTGGTGACTCAATCCTCCCGGTCCGTCTCCCCTTACAATCGCCTCAAATGAGCAGCATTTTCAAGGCATACGACATCAGGGGCCGGACCGACCTGGGAGAGCTCACTCCCGAGCTGGCCAAAGGAGTGGGCGCCGCTTTCGCAATCTTGACAGGCGCCCCCCAGATCGCGGTGGGCCGCGATTGCCGCGCATCCTCGCCCGACATCGCCGGTGCTCTCATCGAGGGAATCACCGGGCAGGGAGCAGCGGTCCTGGAACTCGGTGAGGTGGCTACGGATTGCGTCTACTACGTATCCGGCAGCCGCTCCATCCCCGGTGTGATGGTGACCGCTTCGCACAACCCGGCCGAATACAACGGGATCAAGTTGTGCCGGGAGGGCGCAGCCCCGGTTGGCGAGGACACCGGCCTGAAAGAGATCGAGCGGATGGTGACCGAAGGCATCCCGTCCGGCCCCGGCGGCGGGGCCATCACGTCGTTCGATGCCCGCGAGGGGTACGTCAACCATCTCCTGGCCATTGTCGAAGCCGAGAAGATGTCCGAACTGGTCGTCGCCGTCGATGGCGGTAACGGCATGGCCGGGGTGGTAGTCGAGTCCGTCTTCGATCGCATACCGCCCTCGATCATCGGCTTGTACCTGGAACCGGATGGGACGTTCCCGAACCATCCTGCTGATCCTTTGCAGCCTGAGAATCTGGTGGACGTCATCGCCCTCGTGCGCGATAGGGGTGCCGACCTGGGGGTTGCCTTTGATGGTGACGCCGATCGTGCCGCCTTCATCGACGATCAGGGCAACCCGTTGTCTGGTAGCACGACCACGGCTCTGATCGCCCGATGGTTCCTGGCCCGTCGACCCGGCGCCACAATCGTCCACAACCTCATCACCTCACGGGCGGTCCCCGAGACTGTCCGCAAGCTTGGAGGAACTCCGGTGCGGACCAGAGTGGGCCACTCCTTCATCAAGCAGGTGATGGCTGAAACCGGGGCGGTCTTCGGTGGCGAGCACTCCGGTCACTACTACTTCGCCGACAACTTCCGGGCCGATTCGGGAATGCTGGCGATGCTGGTGCTCCTCCAGGTCATCTCCGAGGACAGCCGTCCTCTTTCGGAGATCAGAAAGGAAGTCGAGCCTTACTTCGCATCGGGCGAGATCAACCTGCACGTAGCGGATCAGAAAGCTGCGATGGATCGAGTCGCCGAGAAGTTCAAGGACGCCGACGTCGACCATCTCGACGGGTTGACAATCTCGTGGCCCGACCGTTGGTTCAACCTCCGGCCATCCAACACCGAACCCCTGCTGCGACTCAACGTCGAGGGTCCCGATCCGGGTGCGGTCGACGAGATCGTTGCCTCGGTCAAGGCCGTCATAGGAAACTGAGTCGATGGCGCTTATCGATCCCGGCCTGCTGCTCATCATGGCGTGTCCGTTCGACATACACGACCTTTTCGAGGACGATGCCGCCTCGCGACTGGTGTGCAGTTCTTGCGGTCGGAGATTCCCCGTCGAGGACGGCATTCCGAGAATGCGTCCCGAAGATGCCGAGCCTGCAACGGGCGGCCAACTGACAGACGGCTCTTCGGAGCAAAGCCCGGCAGGCTGATCATGTCTTATCAGCAAATGAAGGCGATGATCGCCAGCTTTGGCGAGCAGTTGCGCTGGGCGACCGACCTCGATCCCGTGACGGTCAGTCCGGCGAGCCAGGTTCTGGTGGCGGGCATGGGAGGGTCCGGCATCTCCGGAGATTTCGCAGCTGCCCTTGCCGATACTCCGGTTTTCGTCAACAAGAGCTACGGCCTGCCGAACTGGGTGAAGTCGGCAGAGCCTCTGATTGTGGCCATGTCGTACTCCGGGAATACCGAGGAGACCCTGTCGGCTGCGGAGACCGCCGCTGCTCAGGGTTTGACACCCACCGTGGTGACGGGTGGAGGCACCCTCGCCGCCTGGGCCGCCGAGTACGGATGGCCCTCGGTCACGGTTCCGGAGGGACTGCAGCCGCGGGCAGCGCTCGGCTATCTGCTGGGGGGTCTGTTGCATTTGCTCAACGCCGCCGGGGCGACTTCGGTTGGTCGCCGCGATCTCATGTCTGCGGCCGAAATCGCCGATTCGATCACGGGAGAGGGAGGATCGGGTTGGACGCTGGCGGCCGATCTGGCCCAGGGTCTCGACGGCCGGATCGTGGCCGTCTACGGAGGCGGGGGAATCACGTCGCCTGTGGCGCAACGCTGGAAGACCCAGATCAACGAAAACGCCAAGTGGCCCGCCTGGTATTCGGTGCTTCCCGAACTCGATCACAACGAGATCGTCTCGTGGACGTCGCTGGCCGATCTGACCCGCGATCACGTCGGGATTGTGAGCCTGAGGGATCGCGCCGAGCCACCAGGCGTCACGGCCCGATTCCGGCATACCTCAGAGATCACCGGCCGCGATGTGGCGTGGGTGGGTGAGGTGTGGTCGCAGGGCGATTCGCCCCTGGAACGAATGGTGAGCCTGGCGTCCATGGGGGATCTGGTGTCCCTTGAACTCGCCAGGTTGCTGGGAGTCGACCCGGTTCCGGTCGATCCCATTGAGAATCTGAAACGCAAGCTGATGGAAGAAGGGGCCCCCCTTACCCATGAAAAACTCGCTCATGAAAGCTAAGGACGCATCTTGAACTACGACATCGCCAACCCTGACCTCGCCACAGAGGGTGCTCGCCGCATCGAGTGGGCCGGCCGCCGCATGACGGTGCTGAAGACCATCCGTGAGCGCTTTCTCAAAGAGGAGCCCCTCAAGGGCCTTACGGTCGCCGCCTGTCTGCACGTCACGGCCGAAACGGCCAACCTCATGCTTGCCCTTCGGGACGGCGGCGCGACGGTGACGCTGTGCGCCTCAAATCCGCTTTCGACCCAGGACGATGTGGCAGCTGCGCTGGTGGCCGACAACATTCCTGTGTTCGCGATCCGGGGCGAGGATCAAGAGAGCTACTACCGGCACATCCACGCGGTGCTGGATATGGAACCCGACATCACCATGGACGATGGGGCCGACCTGGCCACCCTCCTTCACACCGAGCGAACCGACCTCAACCCGATCGGCTCCACCGAGGAGACCACCACCGGGGTCATAAGGCTGCGAGCCATGGCCGCCGACGGCACACTCCGGCTTCCCGTTGTGGCGGTCAACGACTCGGCGACCAAGCACCTCTTTGACAATCACTACGGCACCGGCCAATCGGCACTGGACGGGATCATCCGTGCTACCAACATATTGATGGCCGGGTCGACCGTGGCGGTGGTCGGCTACGGCGACTGTGGCCGTGGGGTTGCCTTGCGAGCTTCCGGGCACGGAGCCAAGGTGGTGGTTGTCGAGATCAACCCGATCAGGGCGTTGACG
>JANMST010000105.1:0-4388 GCA_031389635.1 Acidimicrobiia bacterium
TGTCAACAACCTCGCGCCACCGGGGCCTCAGACGGGTGCAACGGGGGCTTGAGAGAGACGCGATCCGCTATCCGCGATCCGCCAGAACCTGAACCGCGTTGCTCCATCCGGTATCCGTAAGAACGGGGCTTGGCGGATAGCGGATCGCGGATCGCGGATCGCGGACAAAGCGGACCGCTGGGCCATATCGCTCGGGAAATTCCCTCTCTCCCAGCTAATCTCGCCGTCGAGTCTCATGGTTAGGTCGCTAATCCTCAATGCAACCTACGAGCCACTGTCCGTGGTCCCGAGTCGACGAGCGGTGGTGTTAGTAGCGCGGGGCCGAGCAATCGTCGTGGCCCATCGAGACGAAGTCTGGAACTCGGCCTCGTTCTCGATCCAGGTGCCGTCGGTTGTAAAGCTCGCTTCTTATGTGAAGGTTCCCTATGAGCGAGCCATCCCCGTCAGTCGCCGGGCGGTGTTCGGCCGTGACGGACATCGGTGTCAGTACTGCGGCGGAGCAGCGGAGAGCCTCGACCATGTAGTGCCGCGATCACGCGGTGGCGAACACACGTGGGAGAACGTGGTGGCGTGCTGTCGGCGCTGCAACATGCACAAAGGGGACAAGCTTCCCTCAGAGGTTGGGCTGAACCTCTCCCGTCGACCAACTGCCCCACACCGGTATGGCTGGATCTACGCCAGCGCCGGATACACGATGGACCCCAGCTGGCAGCCCTTCTTGTTGTCAGCTTGACGGGCTAGAGCGCTCGTCTCTCATTCGGGGGCGTCCCACGTCCCATGTCCCACGTCTCACGTCTCACGTCGCATGTGACGGCCGTGTCCGCAATGTCCCCAGTTCACATGTGGGACGTGTGAGACGTGAAGACGTGCGACGGCCCCAAATCGGCAACCGGGTGATGCCTTCTAGGGACGTCAGCGTTACCTTGTGGCGCGAAGTTGTTGACAAGTGGGGGAAAGTGGGGCATAGTGTCAATGTCTGTGGAGGACAGCAATCGATGAGGGATATGACCGAGTGTTCGTCGGCAAGGCGTTTCACACAATTGATGACAAGGGCCGCCTGGTCCTCCCTTCCTCGTTTCGGCGCGTCCTCGAGGGAGACAGCGACCACAAGTCCTGCGTACTCACCCAGAGCCCGGACGGGTGCCTGATGCTCTTCCGCCCACCCGACTTTCAGAGGCGAGCCGACGATCTCATGGCGGCCGCCGGTAACCCGGCCGGACGGCGCAAGCTCCGGACCTTTTCCTCCAGCGCCGACTACCTCGATCTCGACAAGGCCGGCCGTCTCATAGTCAACGAAGACCTTCGCCAGTTCGCCTCGATCACGCTCGGTGAAGAGGTGGCGATCGTGGGTGTCTACGGATGGGCCGAAATCTGGAACCGCGAGGCCTATCTCGCCAGCGAGGCGAAAGGTGACAGCGAATTCCTCGATGTCGAGGACGAAGGAGAGGTCTCTCCCGCTTAGTCCTGGATCATTGCCAGCCCCCCGGTTACCAAACGGAAGGCCCCTGACTCCGCCCGCTTCCTTTTGGTGCCAGCGCCCGGGGGGCTGGCAATGACCCAGGACCGGGAGTACCACCGGCCGGTGATGGCCGACGAAACGGTGGAACTGCTCGGACCGGTTCCGCCGGGTGTGGTGATAGACGCCACTTTCGGTGGAGGGGGTCATTCGAGGAGGTTGTTGGAGGTACTCAGCTCCGACCACCGGGTGCTCGGCATCGACCGGGACCCGGAGGCGGTGGCCCGAGCCTCAAATGAGGGAGGACGGTTGCAGGTGGTCCGCGGAAACTTCGCCAACCTGGCGAGGATCCTGGAAGAAGCGAATGTGACAGCCCCGGTAGGGGTTCTGTTCGACTTCGGCGTCTCCAGTCATCATCTCGACGACCCCGCTCGCGGCTTCTCGTACCGGCACGGGGGCCCTCTCGATATGAGGATGGATCCGGATCAGGACCTCACTGCCTCCGATCTCGTCAACGGGCTCGATGTGACCGAACTCAGCGCCCTCATCAAAGAACTTGGCGAAGAGCCGATGGCGGCGCGGATCGCGGCCGCCATTGTCAGGGCCCGTCCCATTTCCGACACCGCCCGCCTGGCCGAGGTGATCGCGTCTGCCGTGCCACCGTCGAGGACCCGCGAGACCGGCCGCCGCCGCCTCCATCCCGCCCGCCGCACATTCCAGGCACTGCGCATCGCCGTCAATTCCGAATTGGAAGCGGTGGAACGCGGGGTCGATCAGGCTCTCGAGGTCCTTGCCCCCGAGGGCAGGGTGGTAGCCATCTCGTACCATTCGCTGGAAGATCGGATCGTCAAGCGACGCTTCGCGACCGCGGTCTCCGGTTGCATCTGCCCGCCCGATCTGCCGATCTGTGGTTGTGGTGCCTCACCGAAGTACCGCAGCCTGACCCGTGGTGCCGTCAAGCCCTCACAGGATGAAGCTGTGACCAATCCCCGGGCGCGTTCCGCCCGCCTGCGGGGCCTGGTCAGGGTGGCCGCATGACCGCTCGGGCGCTCCGCAACCCCCGGCCGACCCACGGCCTGCGAGTGGTCACCGGGCAGCGCAAGAAGCGCCAGCCGATCGCTCCCTGGCTGATCTTCTCGCTGGTGGCCGTCGTGGCGTTCCTGGGAATGGTCCTGACCAGAACGTCGCTCGACAGAATCGCCATTGAGCTGTCCACGGTTGAAGCTGACCTCGCCGAGGCCAAGGGTCTCAACCAGCGCCTCCGACTTCAGATCGCCCAACTCGAGAGCCCGGCCCGGGTGGCTCCGGCCGCCCAGGAATTGGGAATGGTCTATCCGCAATCGAGCAACCGCCTCGTGGTCGAAGGCGTGATTCCGGAGACGGTGGCCGACCCTCGCTGGGCCGAGATGAACCGTTTCGCAGCCCCACCAATCGACAGCGGAAGGTCATCGGGCCCTCCGCCAGTTCAAGAGACTGCGACCGAGAGTGTTGATCCATGATCGGCTACCGCGCTGGGGCCGAATCGCCGCGTGCGGAGTCGCCGCCCGTCGGTAGCACCTACCGGCGCCGGGGCTGACATGGCCGCCCGCCGCGCGGGCCGGCGTCTAACCACGGCTCACCTCCGGTTGGGTCTTCTTGGAGTAGGTCTCGCTCTGGCCTGGTTGGGCATGGGAGTCCGTCTCTACCAGGTGCAGGTGGTCCAGGCTTCGGGACTGGCGGAAGAGGGAACCGAACAGCGGCAGACCGAGCGCCAGCTCGTTCCGCAGCGGGGCAACATTTTCGATCGGAACGGCGACCCGCTCGCGATGACCGTCGAGGCAGTCAGCATCTACGCCCACCCTCAGGAGCTCGAGGAACCGGTGTTCGTTGCTCAGCAGGTGGGAGGCTTGCTCGGACGAGACCCCAACGATCTTCTCGCTGAGCTCCAGTCGGGGTCGAGCTTTGTCTACTTGAAGCGCCAGGTCGAACTGGATCTGGCCGAGCAGGTCATGTCCCTCGGCATTCCAGGGATCTATTCCCACGATGAGGCCAAGAGGGTCTACCCGACAGGACCGATCGCAAGCCACGTCGTCGGCTTCGTGAACGTCGACGGAGTCGGATTGGAGGGTATCGAATACGAATTCGAGGATCAGCTCCGGGGGGTTCCGGGGGTGGTGACCTTCGAGCAGGCACCAAGCGGCGTCCCGATTCCATGGGCCCCGTCCCAGTCGACTCCGGCGATTCCGGGCGACGACCTGATCACCACCATCGATCTGCCGATCCAGTACACGGCCGAGCAGGCCTGCCAGGAAACCCTTGTATTGACCAGCGCCACCAGCTGTTGGATCGTCGCCATCGAGGTTGAAACGGGCGCCGTCCTTGCCATTGCCGGGGCGCCCGAGTTCGACCCCCTGGTGCGTCAGAATTCCGACGGGTCGCCGTTTGCGAACTTCGCCGTACGGGGCATGTACGAGCCGGGTTCGACCCAGAAGCTCATCACGGTGGCGGCTGCGATCGAAGAAGGCGTCGTCGGTCCCGACACTGTGATCGGTGCCGTTACCGACCAGATCGAACTTCGGCCGGGGGCGTGCAAGTCGGCCACCGACGAGGTCTTCGGGTGCTATTCGGATTTCACGGAGCATGAGACGCGGGACATGGCAGTCATCGATGTCTTCCGGGAATCGTCGAACGTCGGGACGATCCGGATCGCCCAGATGATGACGAGAGACCAGATCGCCGGCTACCTCGACCTCTTCGGGCTCGGAGGCCCGACCGGGCTCGACTATCCCGGCGAGGCCTCGGGACTCATCAACATCGACCCGTCGTGTCAGACCTGTCCATTGTCGGCGGCGATTGGATACGGCGTGGCCGTGACCCCGCTCCAGATGGCCGCCGCCTATGGCGCCATTGGAAACGACGGTGTCTGGATCCAGCCTCACATTCTCGACTTCAG
>JANMST010000337.1:0-2185 GCA_031389635.1 Acidimicrobiia bacterium
GGGTGGGAGCGAGGCCGCGGTCGAGGAACTTCTGGATGGGGGGCATCCCGTGACCCATCATCATCTCGACCGGGGAGGCCAGCGAGACCGAGCCGCCCGTGTCGACGATCATCTGGATCTCGGTGTCGTTGAGGGTGGTGCAATGGATATAGGTGGTGTCGGGGCCCAACAGCCCGGCCTCTCCCATCTCCTGCACCTTTCGCTCCTGACCGTAGGTCCCCACCCCGACATGAGTAGTGATGCGCGCCCCGGTCTCCCGGGCCAGCTTCCAATGGTCACGGGCCACCTCGAAGTCGGTGAACTCCGGTCCCGGGGCGGCCAGCGCCAGCGTGAGCATCTGGTCGTTGCTCGAGAAATACTCGGTGGCAGCGCGGACGAACCAGCTCGGCTGGCGCTCCTCCCACTTGCCCCACCACGGGAACCCGTACGCGAATATCGCCCGAAGACCGGAGTCCTTGAGGGCCTGGACCACGGCATCGGTATGAGCCGGCGACGCCTGGATATGCGACCAGTCGAGAAGGGTGGTTATCCCGGCATTAATTGCGCCAATCGCGCTGACCAGATTCCCCACATAGGCGTCCTCCGGCTGATAGGCCGGTGCCAGCTTGTGAAGTATGAACGAGATGTAGCTGGTCCTGCCTTCGAGAGGTACATCTGTGCCGATGTTGCGAAGCAAGCCCTCCCAGATATGACGGTGACTGTCGACGAACCCGGGCATGACGATCATCCCGGACGCGTCGATCACTTCCGAGTCACCGTTCACCAGACCCGGGCCGACGGCGAGGATCTTGTCGCCCTCGATGAGGACGTCTCCGGTGGTGAACTCGCCGACGTCGCGATCAAGGCTGAGAATCGTCCCGCCCTGAATCAGCTTTCTCCCGTTGGAGAGCACCGCGAAATTGTTCCCCGACGGATAAAAGTTGGGCAGGACGGCGGCTTTGGGCGGTCGGCTCCCGATCACCGAGCGGCGGGCGCGCCGGTAGTTCCTCTTCACCAGCTCTTTGATGTCCCCCACCTGGAAAAGGATGATTCCGATCAGGACCAGCACACCGATGATCATCAATCCGTCGTCGGGTGACAGACCCAGATACGGCAGGACGGTGAGAATCAGGGCGAGAAGGAGCGACGCCACGATGCCACCTACGAACGTGGCCCTGCCGCCGGCCAGGGAGGCGCCGCCCAGGACGGCCGCGGTGATGCTGTTGAGGGCAAAGGTCGAGCCGATCTGGGCGTTGCCGATCGGGGATCGCGCCATGACGAAGAATGCTGCCACCGCGGCCAGCACACTCGAGAGGAGGAGCGCCCGCACCCGGACCCAGTTGGTTCTGATTCCACCGCGTTTCGCCGACCGTTCGTCGAACCCGACGGCGCGCAACTGCAGACCCGAACCGGAAGCGTGCAGCCATACATCCAAAAGGGCGGCTCCCAGCACCACCGCGATGAAGGCGACGGGAATCGGCCCGATGCTCGTCTTGAGCACGGAAATGAGGTCGGCACTGATGATCCCCTGGGCGGTAGGCCGCATGGTCAAAGAGATGCCGTCGAGGATGCTGAGGGTGGCCAGCGTGGCGATGATGGACGGGATCTTGACCCCGCGGACCAGGCCTGCGTTGACCAGGCCGACCGCCACCCCGCAAAGGAGAATCGCACCTCCGCCGATCAGGATGCCGGTCGTGGTCGAATCGGCGCCGATCAAGAAGGAGGCTAGGACCACGCCGAGACTGATCGTCGCCCCCACCGAAAGGTCGATGTACCCGACAAGGAGGGCATGGGTCTGGGCAATGGTGGCCACCATTAGAGGGGTCGCCAGGATGAGGATCTGTGAAACGTTGGTGACGTTGACGAATCCGGGAAACCGGGAGTTGGTGTACCAGACCAGCGCGCCCACGAGCAAGATCTGCAGGGCCACCGGCATCCAGAGTCGAACCTTGACAATCTTGCGCCACTTTTGGACGTCGCGGGCGTTGCGGAGGACCCTGCGGACGAGCTGCCTCGATACGTCGAGTAATCCTTCTGGTTGAGGCGTCGTCACGTGGAATCCGTTCGAGCGGAAGGGGAGGGTCCCCCGCTAATCGAAGCGGAAGGGGAGGGTCCCCCGCCAATCGAAGCGGAAGGGGAAGGTCCCCCGCCAATTGAATCCGAAGGGGAAGTTTCCCCACCATTCGAAGCTGAGGCAGCTTTCGGC
>JANMST010000107.1:0-7179 GCA_031389635.1 Acidimicrobiia bacterium
ACGTCCGCAACCGAGATGGCGGCCACTCGGGCTCCCCGGTTCGGCTCGGTCTCGACCAAACGCTCAACCTCAAGCTTGCGCAGAGCCTCGCGGATCGGGTTGACGCTCATTTCGAAGGCAGCCGTGAGCTCGTTCAGCCGCAATGAGGATCCCGGCGGATAGGAGCCGGCGATGATCGCGCTCTTCAGATCCCTGTACACCTGGTCGACCAGGCTGGATCCCGAGCGACGCGCGCTGCTATTCGATGTCGTCACTGTGTTCCGGACGGATGACAGCGTAGTTGGAGGTCTCAGGCCGCGCAGATGGTGGTGGCTACGCTCGGGGCTTCTGATGGTCGCTCTGGATTTGGCTTTGCCGGGCCTGCGGGAGGTCCCCATTTTGGGCATCTTGCGGGGTTGCCCGCCTGAGCATGCCGCGTTAATCGCCTCGGGTGCGCAGTCCGCAGGTCTGAGGGTGATCGAGGTGACCCTCGATTCACCATCCTCGTTGCGCCAGGTTCGTGAGGTCGTGGATCTAGATCTCGATCTTTTGGTCGGGGTTGGTACCGTGACCCGGGCTGTGCAGGTTGCCGAGGCCGCCGCAGCAGGCGCTCGTTTCGCCGTGTCCCCGGTGGTGGATGCCATGGTGATAGCCGCATGTGCCGAGGCCGGGCTTCCGTGTATACCGGGCGCGGCTACCCCGACCGAGATCCATGCTGCCCTTAGCGCCGGCGCCGCTGCGGTCAAGGTCTTCCCCGCCTTGACACTCGGAGGCCCCGCATTCATCGCGGCTATTGCCGGTCCCCTAGGGCATCCATCCTTAATCCCGACCGGGGGTATCGACGCCCGCGACGTGGCTGAGTATCTGGCGGCTGGTGCCGTTGCGGTGGGCGCTGGCTCGAGAATGTTCGTCCCCGAGGCCCTTCGATCAGGTGACGTCGAACGGGTGCGCCGGGATGTACATGCGTGGATCGAGGCCCTCTCATGACCGCCGAGGTCGTGACGATCGGTGAGGCAATGTTGCGGCTGAGCGTCCGACCGGGCGACCGCCTGGAATCGGCGCCGGCGTTCGATATCCACGTGGGCGGCGCGGAGGCGAACGTGGCAGTGGCTCTCGCGGCGCTGGGTCGGAGCGTCGCATGGGTTTCGGTGCTTCCTGACAACAGTCTCGGACGTCGCGTGGCGACGGCACTCCGATCTCTCGACGTCGATGTCACGTCGGTGCGATGGATGGAAGGTGCTCGGCTCGGTACGTACTTCGTTGAGATGTCGGCGCCGCCGCGACCGATTCGCGTTGTCTACGACCGCTCGGGTTCCGCCGTTAGCAATATGACCGCCGCTGACCTCCCATGGCAGAGGATCGACGAGGCCAGGGTGGTCCAGGTTTCCGGGATCACCCCTGCTCTCTCGGCGTCGTGCCGGGCAGCCGTCAAGGAACTGGCCGACCGCTTACGGTCAACAAAGGTGGTCTTCGCCCTGGATGTGAACCACAGGGCACAGCTCTGGAGCGCACTCGACGCCCGCCGCTGCCTCGAATCCGTGGCAGCGGGCGCTGGGGTTGTCGTGTGCACGGCCGAGGATGCTCGCGACGTCTTCGACATCGAGGGGTCCCCGGACCACATCGTGTCCACGTTGGCGGATCGACTCGGAGCTGAGCGTGTAGTAGTCACGAATGGTTCCGAAGGGGCCTGGTGGTACGAGCGAACGTCCTCGGGCCACGTACCCGGCATCCCAGCCACCATCGTCGACCGACTCGGCGCGGGCGATGCGTTCACTGCCGGTGTTATCGATGGGGTACTGGATGGTGATTTGCAGGCCGGCGTTTGGCGGGGAGTCGCGATGGGTGCACTGGCTCTAGGCATGAGGGGAGACCACGTGCGCACGTCGCGCACCGAGGTCGAGACGCTGCTCCGGGGGGAAGCTCGTCGCATAGACCGCTGACGGCAGCGGCGAAATTCGCTCACGGGCTCGCCGGGGCGCGTGACTCCTTCGCTGAGCTCGCGGTTGAGTCGCTTCGAGAGCCTCGCACGAATGACCCGCCTGACGAGGCGAACGCGCTGCCCGCCCTATCCGCCACCTGGCTATCGAGCACCGGTGACCCTGCTCGGCCCCGTCCTGTCCGGTATTCGACGCACGAGGCCGGGCCCCGAAGCCTCCCAACTCGCGACTCGATCATCTGATGACGTCGATCGATCCAAGTTTCCTCCAGCCTGGCTGACGCGCCGCGAGCGAACCTTATAAAATCGAGACTGTCACGGGCAACGGCCGCGAACGCGGCTCAATGAGATGAGATTAGGAGGAGGTCACCGATGCGACCGATCAAACGGAGGTTCCGGCTGCTCGTAGCCGTCACGGCGTTCGTGCTGCTGGCGGCTGCGTGTACAGGGGATGCCACGGACGAGGAGACCACGACCACGGCGGGCGGCGCCGAGACCACGACCACAGCCGGGGGTGCCGAGACCACGACCACCGCGGGCGCGGAGGAGCCCGGCAAGCCCGAAATCGTCGTGGCACTCAGTGACACGGTGAACTTGGTCGAGCTCCACACATTCCGGAATACCTCGGCATACGCGGCCACGAAAGCGTTGTACGACCCTTTGATCGCCCAGGCGCTCGAGGCTGATGCCAGCGGACTGCTCGTGGGCAGCCGGACGACGCACACGGGCGCAGGAGCCGAGTCTTACGAGATCACGCTGACCGATGATGGTGGAACCGTCGCCACCTTCAACCTGCGACAGAACGCCGGCTTTCCAGACGGCACGCCCGTAACTGCGGCCGACTACAAGTACGTGTTCGACCGCACGATCCTAGGCCCCGGTTACATCGGGTTGCTCTTGCCATTCATCGGGATCGACTCTCCCGACCAGATTCGAGTCATCGACGACTACACGCTCGAAATCACCGCAAATGTTCAGAGCCCGTTGTTTGAGCGCTTCATGACGTTCCAAGTGTTCGGAGCGATGAACCAGGCTCTGGCGGACGCCAATGCCACCGCGGATGATGAGTGGGCGTTTGCCTACTTCAACGACAAGAGCGGAGGCTCTGGACCCTACGACGTGGCCACGTTCAATCCGGATACCGAGGTCGTCCTCGTTGCCAACCCCAACTATTGGGACGCGGCCAACGTCGCCAACTCCAGGGTGACGATTCGAACCATCCCCGACGCCAACCAGCGAGCGCTGCTCGTTCAGTCGGGTGAGCTCGACATGGCCGCCGGGATTCCGCCCAAGCTGCTGGCCGAGCTCCAGAACGATCCGAACGTGAAGGTGTACTCGGCCCCGACCACAGGCGTTCAGTACCTGGCCATGAACCAAACGATCGCACCGCTCGACAACGTCGACTTGCGAAGGGCGATCGTCGCTGCGGTTCCGTATCAGGCTTTGCTCGACCAGGTGATGTTCGGGTTCGCCACTCCAGCCAATGGGGTCGTGACCTCCACCATGGAGACCTACGACCCGGCCATTGGCGGGCAGTACGTTACCGATCTCGAGGCTGCCGCCCAACACCTCGCCGATTCGGGTCTCTCCGATGTCACCCTACAGCTGGGGGTCCGCGAGTCTCTCTCCACCGATCAGGAGGCCGCGGTGCTCATCCAGGACAACCTGCGGCAGATCGGAATCAACGTCGAGGTGGTCGTCCTCCCCGACGCCGACTTTGCGACCCGAACGAACGAGAACGAACTGCCGCTTTTCATCCACGACTGGTACTCATGGGGTGAGGATCCCTTCTATCAGATGCAGTTCCTCACCGTCTGTGACCAGTTCACCAACTACGCCCGGTTCTGCGATGAGGCTTATGACGCCGCCGTCCAAGAGGGCGTGTTCTCGGTGGATCCCGAGGTTCGGCAACAGCTGTCCTCTACGGCCCAGCAGATCTTCTACGAGAACGCGGTATGGGCGCCCCTGTGGTCGACCGACCGGACCATCGTCACCGGCAGGTGCGTGAGCGGCGTCGATCGGGACTACACGCTGGTCCCTGGCTTCACCTACATGACCAAGACCGACAGCTGCTGAGACCTCCTGAGGGGGGAGCCCGGTCTCCCCCCTTGGTTCATTGACCCATGTGGAGGTACCTCGGCAAGCGCCTGCTGATCTCGCTGATCACGATCACCGGAATCGTGATCGTGGTGTTCTTCATCGTCCGAGTCCTTCCGGGCGATGCCGCAACCGTGAGAGCCGGCCCGTACGCGAGCGAGGAGAGCATCCAAGCGATCCGCGACCAGTTCGGGCTCAATGACCCGCTCCAGGTTCAGTTCGTCGATTACCTGCGCAACGTCGCGAGCGGCGACCTCGGGACATCGATTCGCACCGGCAGACCGGTATCCGAGGAACTGGCACAGCGTCTTCCCGCGTCACTCGAGTTGGCCTTCTACGCGGTCCTGGTGGCGTCGCTCATCGGTATCGGGTTGGGGATCCTGGCCGCGGCCCGACGCGACTCGTGGGTGGACCACTTCGCCCGTGTCTTCGCGGTGTTTGGATCGTCGATGGCGCTGTTCTGGTTAGGGCTCCTGCTCATCTACTTTTTCTTCTACCGGCTCCGGTGGTTCCCGGGACCCATCGATCGACTGTCGGTGGGGACACCCGCACCCGACCGGATCACAGGGTTCTACACCATCGACGCTGCCCTTCGAGGTCGATTCGATGTCATGATCGAAGCCTTCCGATACCTGGTCCTTCCAGTTGCCACCCTCTCGTTCGTCCTTGCGGCTCCCATCCTCAAGATGGTCAGGTCGTCGATGCTCCATACCTTGAACTCCGATCACGTGCGCACCGCCAAGGCAATGGGGGTCCCGTGGCGAAGCGTTCTGTTCCGCGATGGGCTCAGGAACGCCCTGCTGCCCGTCGTGACGGCCATCGGGATCGTGTTCGGCTACATGCTGGGCGGGAACATCATCGTCGAGTTTCTGTTCGCCTGGCCGGGCGTGGGCCGTTACGCCTACAACGCCATCCAGGTCAGCGACCTCGAGGCACTCCAGGGGTTCGTGATCCTCGTCGGAGTCCTGTACGTGATGCTCAACGTCGCAATCGACCTCCTGTATGCCTGGATCGATCCCCGCATCCGCCTGGGCGGGAAGGTGGCAACGTGACCTCCTTCACCCCCCTCTCGCCTGAGGGGGAGCCGACCTTCAAGTCCGCCAACGCCTTCAAGGCCGTCGAGCTCGACGCCACCCTGCTACGGCGCAGCTTCGTCCTACGAAGGCCGCTCGCAGTGGTGGGGATCATCATCCTGGCTGCGTATCTTCTCTTAGGACTCTTCGGCCCGCTGTTGGTCGGAGACCCGATTCTGACGAACCCCTCGGAGTCCCTCCAGCCACCCTCGCCCGACCAACTCTTTGGCACGGACAAGTTCGGCCGTGATGTGTTCGCCAGGGCGCTGTACGCGATCCGGCTCGACATGACGATGGGGATCACGATCGCGATCGGAGCGCTAGTGGTGGGATCGATCATCGGTGTCGTTGCCGGGTATTGGGGCGGAGGCGTCGACGAGGTGATAATGCGTCTCACCGACGTCGTCTTGGCGTTCCCAGGTTTCGTGCTCGCCCTGATTCTGGTGGCGGTGATGGGAAACACAATCCCCAACGTCGTGATTGCCGTGACGGTGGCATATGTCCCTTACTTCATCCGTCTGACCCGGGCCGAGGTGCTCGCTCAGCGGGAGCTGGAGTATGTTGACGGTGCCCGGCTGGCAGGGAACCGTCCGTGGCGGGTGGCCTTTCGTCACGTTATGCCCAACTCGCTCCGGCCCTCTCTGGTCCAGGCGACGTTGGTCGCAGGTTGGGCCATTCTCACGGTGGCGGGCCTTGCCTTCATCGGCGTGGGAATCCGCCCACCAACCTCCGAGTGGGGCGTGATGGTGGCCGAGGGAGCGCCGGACATCATCACCGGTCAGTGGTGGACGGCGCTTTTCCCGGGGGCGATGATCGTGCTCGCCGCCATGGCCTTCCATTTCATCGGCGACGAGTTCGATGCGGAGTTGGTATGAGCCTGCTCGAAGTCGAGGGTCTCGCAGTCGGTCTCGAAGGCGGCCTGATCGACCTGCTTCGGGACGTCTCGTTCACCGTGCAACCGGGTCAGATCCACGGTTTGGTCGGTGAGTCCGGCTCGGGCAAGACGATCGCCTCGCTGGCGATCATGGGGTTGCTTCCGCCGGGGATTGAGCTCCGCCGGGGCAGCCTTCGGATTGAGGGCAAGGAGCTGGTCGACCCGAACTCCATGGCGGTTCGGAGAGTCTTGGGAGAGATGGTGATGATCTTCCAGAATCCTCGGAGCGCGCTCAACCCGACGATGCGGGCCGGCAAGCAGATCGCCCGGGTGTTGCGGCTCAATCAGGGCCTTGACCGGACCAGTGCGGGCGAGGCCGCCATTGATGTGCTGTCCCGAGTCGGGATTCCCGGAGCCGCGCGCGTTGCAAGGGCGTTTCCTCACCAGCTCTCGGGCGGAATGTGTCAGCGGGTTATGATCGCCATGGCCCTCGCCTGCAAACCGAGGCTCCTCATCGCCGACGAGCCCACCACGGCGCTCGACGTCACGATCCAGGCCCAGATCTTCGACCTCATCAGTGAGCTTGTGGAGGAAACTGGTTGCGGAGTCTTGTTCATCACCCATGATCTGGCTGCAGTCGCCGAGATGTGCGACATGGTGACGGTGCTCTATGGGGGGCAGGTCATGGAGTCGGCAACCACGGTGGATCTCCTCCAGCAGCCGAAGCATCCGTACACGTCGTTCCTCCTTCAGGCGATCGAGCGTGAGGTCGATCCCAGGGTCGAGGAGAAGGGCGTGAACTTTGCGCTTGAGGGCTGTCGGTTCTCGCACCGATGCCCGCACGCATTCGACGCGTGCGCCCGGTTCCCCCCGGCCTTCGAGGTGGGCGAGAGCCACGTTTCCTATTGCTTCCTGCACGCCGAGGAGAACCGTGCCACTGCTTGAGCTACGCGACCTCACCAAAGTGTTCGGCCGCGGAGCCCATCAGGTGCCGGCCGTCCGAGGCGTAGACCTCGAGATCGAGGCCGGTGAGACCGTAGGGCTGGCAGGCGAGTCCGGCTGCGGAAAGACCACGTTGGGCCGTGTGATCGTGGGCCTGCTCCGAGCCACCTCCGGGGAACTTCGCTTCGATGGCCGCCCTGTCGTTGCCGAGGCGGGCTCCCGCGAGTACCGGCAGCGAGTCCAGATGGTGTTTCAACATCCGGCCCAGTCCTTGAACC
>JANMST010000131.1:0-2158 GCA_031389635.1 Acidimicrobiia bacterium
GTCACGATCGCCAGGTAATCGCCCCGCAGACGCAGGACCGGCGCCCCGATGATCAACCCGATGGTGACCGCGATGAAGACCGTAATCGGAATCGCAATCCAGAAGTTGGTGAAGGTGTTCGGGGAGGGTTCCAGCGGATTGCTCGTGACGAGGTAGGAGGCGTGGGACGTGAGGATCGCCGTCACATAGGCTCCGACCGCGTAGAAGGCCACGTATCCGAGGTCGAGCAGGCCGGCAAACCCGACGACGATGTTGAGTCCGAGCCCGAGGAGGATGTAAAGGCCGACCGTTCCGAGAACGTCGGAGACGAAGGTGTTGACGATCCAGGGCAACGCCATCAGCGCGACCGCGATGAGACCGATCAGCACCCGGGGCAGGTTCTTCTCGGTGGTCCCGGGGAGCGCGAGGGCGACCTTGCGGGCCCCACCTTTGCGACGCACGTAAAGGCGAATCCCGATTGCGAGCGCCAGGATGACGACGGTCCCGATCAATGTCAGGCCATCGTTCTGATAGAGCCACCGGGTGGGGATGGATAGTCCGTCGAGCATGACTCTGAAGAGCGTCGCACCGAGAGCGCCGGCCATGAGGATAGACAGTGCACTGAAAACCGCCGCCCGCAATTCGGGCTGAAGGCGTTTAGTGCGAACCGCCAGGAACCCCATGAGGGCCCCTAGAGCCGTCAACACGAGAGTCCCGACGTAGGGGCCGAATCCGAATGAAAGAACGTCGCGCATCGTCGGGCTGATCGATATGAAGACATCGCGGACCTGATAGCCGGCGCTCTCGCCGATCTCCACCAGGATCAGGAACACACCGGGAAGCAATCCACCGACGACGCCCACCGTGATTCCTGTCTGGAGGATCGCGCCCTCGTTCACCGGCCTCCCGATCGCCGCATAGGCGAAGAAGTAGAAAATCAAGAGGATCAGCAACGGACCGAAGTTGATGTAGTCGGTGATGATTGGGCGATCGCTGAACGCCTCGATCATCCCCACCATGCCGAGGTAGACGACGACGACGCCTGCGACCACCCCGGTGTTGAACCCGGGGATCTCGGACAGGTTTCTGCGGCCGCGGGCCTTACTGACGGTCTGGGTTGTCATGCCCGCTTCTCCTCAGGTGCTCCCAGGAACCCGCCCGGTTTGAAGATCAAGACCAGAACCAGGATGCCGAAGGCGATCAGGTCGACCAACTGGTTCGGTGAGGGGACCAGTCCGGTGAGGAAGAGGTTAGGTCCGACCGCCTCCATCAACCCGAGGATGAGACCACCGAGGGCGGCACCGGTGATCGAGCCGATTCCACCTAGGACCGCAGCGGTGAATGCCTTGAGCCCGGGGAGAAAGCCCATCGCGAAGGTCACCTGGTTGAAAATCTGAACAAAGAGGATGCCGGCAGCACCGGCCAAAGCACCTCCGATGGCGAATGTCACTCGGATGGTCCGGTCGACGTCGACACCCATCAACGCGGCGATCTCTCGATCCTCGCCTACCGCCCTCATTTGCCTCCCGGTCTTGGTTCGTTCGATGAAGAGGAAGAGGATCAGCCAGAGCAAGGTGGCTCCTGCAATAACGAGAAGTTGGCGCTTCTGAACGGTGATGCCGAGCATGTTCACCGTCCCGGCCAGGATGCCGATCTCGGGATAGGCCCTGGCACTGGCGCCATAGAAGCCTCTGAAGGTGTATTGGAGGAAGAGGGAAGCGCCGATGGCGGTAATGAGTGGAACCAGCCTCGGTTTGCCCCTGAGAGGCCGGTAAGCGACCTTCTCCAGAATCAGGGCCACGGCTGTAGAGACGGCCGCAGAGACCGCGAACAGGATCAGCAGGCTCAGCACCGGCTGCGCATTCAGGAAACCCCTTCCGGCCAACCCCATCGCCACGAAGAAGGCGGTGTAGGCGCCTGCCATGAACACTTCACCATGGGCAAAGTTGATGATCAGGAGGATGCCGTAGACCAGGGTGTACCCGAGGGCGATAAGGGCATACACCGACCCGCGGGCGAGGCCCTGAATGGTGAAGCTAATCCAATCGTCGGCGTCGAAAAGCCCTAGGGCGAGAGTCTTGGCCGTGCCCACGACCACCCCGTAGATGATGGCGATCGACAGGAGCCCAAGGATGGTCCTCCTAACCGGAAACCGCTCGATGACGACCCGCCAGGACTT
>JANMST010000174.1:0-13424 GCA_031389635.1 Acidimicrobiia bacterium
GAAAATGAACCAAGGCAAAACCAGAAAAGAAGCACTACGAGCCGTCAAACGACACATCACCCGCCAAATCTGGAAAACCATCCGAAACACCAACACCACACCACCACCAAATTGACATAGGAGAGCCCGCAAGCGGGGGGAAAGGAACTTCGGACATCCTGCTTCCGACTGATGAACCTGCTACATCGCTCGGCGGCGGCGTTCGGCCAGCCAGCGCTTGCGGAGGCGGCGGCGTTCGTCTTCGGCGTAGCCGCCCCAGACTCCGGACTCCTGGTTTGATTCGAGGGCGTATTGCAGACACTCGTCCTGAACAGAACAAGCTGCGCATATCACCTTGGCCGCCTCGATCTGGTCGACCGCAGGCCCCGTACTGCCGATGGGAAAGAACAACGATGGTTCTGAATCCCGACAAGCCGCAAGGTCTCGCCATTCCGTTGTGACGGTGAGTGTGGTGGTTGCCATGGGCATCTTCCTTGTGAAGTTCTTCACAAGGCTGTTCAAACCCTGTGAAGGTGCGTGTGGTTTTGCATGAGGTACGGTAACGACATGGTCACAATTCTGCAATCGAATTCTCACATTTAAAACTGGACTTTTACTCCAAAAACCCCAAAGGTCGCAAGCCAAATGCCAGAGTTTTCCGAGTGAAGGTGATCGGCCACCGGGGATGGCCAACCAGGTACCCCGACAATGTCCTTGAAGGAATCGCGGCCGCCCTCGAGGTGGCCGACATGGTGGAGGTCGACGTCAGGGTCTCGGGAGACCGGCACCTGATCCTCTCCCACGACCCTGCCCTGGGCGGTCTGTCCGTCGCCGATACGGGCTGGGCAGCATTGGCCGAGGTCGACCTGGGCGGGGGCTTCCATCCCGCCAGCCTCGACCAACTCCTCGAGCGGTTCTCTTCGTCTCGCTTCAACCTCGAGGTGAAGAACTCCCCGGGCGAACCCGGGTTCGACGCCGACCATGGTTGCGCCCTGAGGACGGCGGCCCTGGCCCGACCCGGCGACGTCCTCTCCTGCTTCTTCTGGCCGACGATGGACGCGGTTCGCCTCGACTTCCCCGATGTAGCGACGGGCCTCCTGGTCGATTCGAATGGGGATGTTGCCGGGGCCGTCGACCATGCCCTCGCCACAGGGCACGTGGCGATCATTCCTCAGTGGGAACTTGCACTGAGATCCGGGCCGGCTTGCCAGATCGCGGCCGAAGCCGGCCTGACCGTTGTCGTCTGGACGCTCAACGACCCGTCCCGGATCGATGAGTTGGAATCCATCGGAGTGACCGCGATCATCACCGATGATCCCGGTGAGCTACGCCGGGCCGTTGGTTGAGATTGAGGAAACCGCGTGGCCACTATCAAAGAGCAACTCTCCGAAGAACTGAAGGAGGCCATGAAGGCGAAGGACGTCGACCGCAGGGACGTCGTTCGGATGATCGAATCCGAGGTCAGCCTGGCGAAATCGGCAGCGGGTTTCAAAGGTGAGATCGACGACGATCTCTATCGCCAGGTCATCGCAAGCTACTCGAAGAAGATGGACAAAGCCCGTGCCGAGTACCTCGAGTTCGGACCCCGGGGCGAGGAGATGGCACGGAAGCTGGGTTGGGAGGTGGCCTACCTGTCCCGGTGGCTCCCGAGCAAGCTCGATCAGGGGTCGACCGAAACCCTGGTGAGGGAGACCATCACCGAACTTGGCGTCGCCGGCGATCCCAAAGCGGTGGGCAGGGTGATCGGTCAGATCATGAAGAACCACAAGGACGAGGTCGATGGTGGCCTCGTCAACAGGCTCGTGGCCGCGGCGCTCAGCGAGTCCTGAGGGCTGCCCTGAAGTCGAGGGCGACCTTCACCAGATCGAGGACAGGGACCGACCCGAGTTCCGCCAAGGGGAACCACCTGGCCTCGACCGTGCTTCCACCCACTTCATGAACCGGGGTGCCTTCGGCTGCCACGAGGTAGACGGCCTGGATCACCTGATGGGAGGACCGGGCCTCCGTCGCTGTTCCGAATCGAGTGAGAAGGAGTGGATCCCGAGTAGCGAGATGGGCCGGGGTTCCAGACCGGTCTCCTCGATGAACTCGCGCCGCAGTCCATTGAGCGGATGCTCACCCCAGTCGAGACCCCGCCGGGAAGGGTCCAGAAAACGGCGTCGAGTTCGTCCGGAGCGAGCCGCGTCAGAAGGACCCTCGAATCTTCGGCATCACCGATGGCGAGGCCGTAGGTGCCGATCCGAAGCTGACGGCCGCGGCCATCGACCAACATGATCCCGGTATGACGATCCGCCCCTCGACCAGCCGGTATTCACCAATGCTGGCGACAGCTCGGGAAAAGGCATTCTCCGACCCTGGTTGGTGGTTCGAGGTCAAGTGGGACGGCTATCGCACCATCGCCTTCTGCGCTCCCGGCCGCACGGAGCTCAGGTCACGGAGGGGCAACGACGTCGGTTATCGATTCCCCGAGGTGGCCGCAATGAGATTGGAAGCCGACGTTGTCCTCGATGGTGAGGTCGTAGCGTTCGACGATGACGGCACGCCGAGCTTCTTCTTGCTTGGCCAGCGTCCGGCCAACTTCCTCGTATTCGACCTGTTGTTTCAAGACGGTGATCGCTGCAACCTGCCATACGAAGCCAGACGGGCGCTGCTCGACCAGTTGGATCTTCCTAAGCCGGCGGTGATCAGCCAGCCGGTTCTCGGTGATGGAGAGGCTCTGTTCGATGCAGTCGGGGAGCGGGGCATGGAGGGCATCGTCGCCAAGAAGGCGGGTTCCCTCTACTACCCGGGCCGACGATCACCCGACTGGCGCAAGGTCGCCCACAAGCACCGGGGCAAGGCCATGGTCGGTGGATTCCTGGCGGGCGAAGGGACTCGAGCCTTGACTTTCGGATCTCTACTGCTCGGCGTGTGGGCCTCCGACGGCTTGAGATTCATCGGCTCCGTCGGCTCCGGCCTGACCGATAGAACGTTGCGCGAGGTCGACTCCCTCCTCGTGCCCCTTCGGAGGAAGGGCTCGCCGTTCGTCAATGCGATCGATGTGCCCGGTCACAAGACCTTTGTCGATCCGGTGCTCGTGGTCGAGATCGAGTACCGGCAATGGACTCCCTTCGACCGGTTGCGGGCGCCGGTCTTCAAGGGCCTGGCGGTCGACGTCCTACCCGACTCGGTGACCTGGGAGACCGAGGGCCCGAACCGGTGATTGGGCAGCGGGTAGTGGACGGCGGATCGCGGAGGGTCAGCCGGCTTTGCGCTTCTTGGTGGCCTCGACGCTGGCCTTGAGAGCTTCGAGGAGGTCGACGACCTTGGTCGGCTCGGGGGCCTCGGGTGCGACGATCTCCTGGCCGTCCACCTTCTTTTGGGCGGCGACCTCGATCGCCTCCCGGGTGCTGTCCTTGAAGGCCTCTGGATCGAACTCGGCGGTGAGGCCATCGATGAGCAATTGCGCCATCTTGACCTCTTCCTTCCTCAGCTCTACCTCGCCGTCGAGTTCTTCGAACTCGGGCTGGCGGATCTCATCGGGCCAGTACATCGTTTCCATGACCAGGACCCCATCTTTGGCCCGGAGAGTTGCCAGCTGCTGCTTGTCCCGAATCGATACCCTGGCGAGCCCGACCCGGCCCTTGTCCTTGAGCGCTTCGAGCAGGATCTTGTATGCCTTGACCCCGGTCCGTTCGGGCGCCAGGTAATAGGAAGACTTGTAATAGATAGGGTCGATCTCGGATTCGTCAACGAACTGGACGACGTCAACCAGGCGGTTGCCGTCGGCCGCCGTCGCTGCCTCCAGTTCCTCGTCCGTGAACACCACGTACTTGCCCTTTTCGACCTCGTAGCCTCGAACGATGTCGTCCCAAACGACCTCTTCCCCGTCGCTTTCGGCTACGCGCTTGTACTTGATCGGTGAATGGTCCGTAGCGCGGAGCATCTTGAACTTCGGGGTTTTCGACTCGGTGGCCGTGTAGAGGGCAACGGGAATGGTGACCAACCCGAATGAGATGGCGCCCTTCCATATTGAGCGAGGCATGAGCCAAGTTTAGGCGGCCGGGTGTGACTAAAACCGCCCGGGCCGCCCCCTAAACCGTCGAGATCAGCTCCCGGACGGCCAGAAAATGGGTGATGGCTGCGACGATCACGATGATGTGAAACACCTCGTGATAGGAAAAGATGCGAGGCAGAAGCCGGGGCCAATGACGGATCATCATGAGCATGCCCACGAGGTAGGCGATGCTCCCGACGACGGTGAGCCTGAACAGTCTCGGCTCCATCCCCCCCAGCATCAAGAAAAGGGGGGCCATCAGGCCCGCGCCAAGGGCGATCTGGGTGAGCAAGGTGAGCTTGTTGCGTGTTCGGGGCCAATACTCCTTGAGGGCTCCGAGGGCGCCGATCCCCCAGATCAGAGCAATGCCGATCCCCATGGCCGGCCCGTCGATGGTTCCGACCAGGAGGGCGGTGAAGGTGGCGGCGACCAGGGCGTAGATCCAGGTGTGATCTAGCCGCTGAAACCGAGCTTTCCAGACGATGCTCCAGGGAAGGCAGTGATAAAGGGTGCTGGTGGTGAACACTCCGACGAGGGCGACGCCGTAGATGATTGCCACACTGACGAAGCCGGGGCCGCTGGCGGAGGCGATAAGAGCAACCACCGCGACGACCGACACCAGTGCCGCCGATCCATGGAGGAGTCCCCGTACCGGGTTCTGCATCTTGCCAAGGGAGATTCTCTCCATCCAGGCGATTATGCCCTACCGTCGGGTTTTTCTGTAAGAGCGCCCTCGACAGGATTCGAACCTGTGCACCTGGCTCCGGAGGCCAGCGCTCTATCCCCTGAGCTACGAGGGCACGACGAATCAATTGTACCGAGGGTGTATTGGGGTTTTCTGGCCGCCCGCTGGGACCGACGATCAGACGATCCGCACCCACCCGAATGGGTCCTCGGCAGCGCCGGTGTGGATGTCTGTGAGTGCCTTCCGGAGTCGCAGCGTGTTCGACCCGACTTCCCCGTCGTTAATGGTGATTTCTTCGCCTTTGTGAATAAAAGTCCCTACTGCGGAGAGAACGGCGGCGGTCCCGGAGAGGGCTGCCTCGCCTTTCCACGCAAGGACTTCGTTCACACTCAGCGGACGCTCTTCGACTTGATATCCGAGGCGGGCCGCCAGTCGGAGCGTAGAGTCGCGGGTGACGCCGTGGAGATAGGACTCGGAGAGTGGGGCAGTCACGACGACCTCGTCGTCGATGAGAAGGAAGTTGGAGGCGCCGGTCTCCTCGACGAAGCCGTGCGGAGCGAACAGCACCTGATCGGCTTGATGGTCGCGGCGGGCGGCAACGACGGTCCTCAATGCCGAGACATAGTTGGCGCCGGCCTTGACCATGCCGAAACCCGGAGTCGATCGCCGGTGTTCGTCTTCGATCAGGATTCGAAGTGCCCGCATTCCGCCGGCGAAGTAATCCCCGACTGGCGATGCCAGGACGTAGAAGAACCCGTTCTTGGGTGGCGACCCGGCCGCCCCGATGTTGACTTCGGTGCCAATCAGAGTCGGCCTCAAATAGAGACTCCCAGGTGGCTCAGGAATCTCGTCGTGGTTGGCGGCGACGACGGCGTCAACCATGTCGAGAACCAGTTGCTCATCGGGGACCGGCAGGCACATCAACTCCGCGCTCTGCCGCAGGCGGGCGGCGTGGGCATCGAGGCGAAAGATCCTTGCCTCTCCGCCGGCTCCTCGATGGGCCTTCAACCCTTCGAAGCAAGCACTGGCGTAGTGAAAGACGTGGGCACCCGGATGAAGGGCGAAAGTCTCTACCTCATGCAGCCGGATTTGCCCGTAGCCGGACTCATCGAACGTGGTGCTCGCCATGGTGGGGGCGAACACCGTTCCAAACGGAGCCTGCGGAGCGGAGGTAGCAATACCGGTCATGCGCAGGAGGGTAATTCGCCGATTACCGAACTCAGTCGGGTGTTCGGACTTCTGTCTGTGGGCTGTTTTTGATGTTGGACGACTAAAACGACCCTGGGTCGCTGGTTTCCCACCCACCACGCACCACGCACCACGCACCACTCGCTTCGGTACCATCGCCCGCCTTGTGAAAGTTGGCATCGGCATTCTCGGTGGTGGCATCGTGGGGGGAACCCTGGCGCGCCGTCTGCTCGCCGACCGGGCCACCATTGCCCAGAAGACCGGTCTCGACCTCGAGCTGGTCAAGGTGGCGGTCCGCGACCTCGATCGTCCCCGCAACTTCCCGGCCGAGTACGCCACAAATAACCTCGAAGAGGTCGTCGACGACCCAGACGTCTCCTTGGTGGTTGAGCTGATGGGTGGCCTGGAGCCGGCCGGAAGCCTCGTGCTGAGAGCCCTCGTAGCCGGAAAACCGGTGGTGACGGCCAACAAGGAACTGGTCGCGGCCAAGGGCCCGGCCCTGTTCGCAGCTGCCGCCGCCAGCGGAGTCTCACTCCTTTTCGAAGCCGCGGTCGGAGGGGGGATTCCGCTGATCCGGCCGCTGACCGAGTCGCTGGCCGGTGAGAAGATCAGCCGGGTGCTCGGCATTGTCAACGGCACTACCAACTACATCCTCACGGCGATGGACGAGGAAGGGGCCTCGTTCGATGATGCCCTCAAAGCTGCCCAGACCCTCGGATACGCCGAGGCCGATCCGACCGCGGACGTCAGCGGAGCCGATGCCGCCGCCAAGGCAGTGATCCTGGCCGGCCTGGCCTTCGGTGTTTGGGTCGGATCGGATCGGGTCCACCGCGAGGGCATCGACCGCCTTGATAGCCGCGACCTTGCCTTCGCCCGTCAGCTCGGCTATGTCGTCAAGCTCCTCGGGGTGGCGGACTCAGGACCATCGGGGGTGTCGGTGCGGGTTCATCCGACCTTCGTACCTCGGTCTCATCCTTTGGCTTCGATCCGGGGAGCCACCAACGCGGTCTTCGTGGAAGGTCCCGCCGTCGGTCAACTCCTCTTCTCCGGTCCGGGCGCCGGGGGAGAGCCGACGGCAACGGCAGTTCTGGGCGATGTGATCGATGCTTCGAGGGAGCTCCTGGCCGGGGCCCAGGTCGCCCCTCGCATCCTCCTGGCCGATCGAGAGGTAGCCGATTTCGGGGGCGTCAGTTCGCGCTGGTACATCCGTCTTGAAGTCGAGGACTCGCCGGGTGTGCTGGCTGCAATTGCGGGTGTCTTCGGCGAGTCCGGAGTCTCGCTCGGCTCGGTGTGGCAGGAGGGCCGGGGTGACGAGGCGACCCTGATCTTGATCACTCATGATGCGACCGAGGATGCTCATCAGCAGGCAGTCAAACGCCTCGAGGCTCTGGCGGTCGTGAAACAGGTCGCGACCACGATCCGGGTACTCGGCACAGATCAGCTCCCCGGCCCCCGCTGATGCGCTACCTGTCGACTCGGGGTCACCCCGGCCGCCCCGGCTTCGAAGAGGTGCTCATCGACGGCCTCGCCCCCGATGGCGGATTGTTCCTCCCCGAAACCTGGCCGCGGCTCGATATCACCGGGGCCAGGACCTTTGCTGACCTCGTGGCCGCAACGATGGGGCCGTTCGTCGCTCCCGATCCGGTCGAACAGGATTTGAGATCCATCACCGAGGCCGCGTATTCCAACTTCCGCCATCCGGACATCGCGCCGGTGCGGGAGGTGGGGGAGGGGCATTACCTCCTGGAGCTGTACTGGGGTCCCACCCTGTCGTTCAAGGACTTCGCCTTGTCTTTGGTCGGGCGGATGTTCGACCTGGTTCTTCCGCGTACCCGGCGGAGGCTCCTGGTGCTGGGAGCCACCTCCGGGGATACGGGGTCAGCCGCGATCGCCGCCTGTCGGGGGAGAGAGAGCATCGATGTCGTAATCCTTTATCCGGCCGGACGGGTCTCGGAGGTGCAACGGCGCCAGATGACGACCGTGGGCGACGCCAATGTCTACGCCATCGCGGTCGAGGCGACGTTTGACAATTGTCAGGCCCTGGTGAAGAGAGCGTTAGCCGATCCCAACCATGGCCTGTCGCTGGGAGCCTTTAACTCCATCAACTGGGCGAGGGTGGTGGCTCAGAGCGCCTACTACCTGTGGGCGGCAGGTCGGGCAGGAAATGACCGGGTCGCGTTCGCCGTTCCGACCGGCAACTTCGGCAATGTCTATTCGGGCTGGGTGGCCAAGCGGATCACAAGCCATGGCGATGGTTCTCCGATCGGCCGGTTGTTGATCGCCAACAATGCCAACAACGGTCTGTCCCGTCTGTTCAACGACGGCATCCTGGCGGTCGAGGACGTGGTGCCGACTCATGCCCCGGCCATGGACATCCAGGTCCCATCCAATCTCGAGAGGTATCTCTACGAGCTCTCCGGCAACGATCCCGACCGGGTCGGGCGGTGGCAAGAGACGCTCAAACGAGAGGGGCGCTTGGAGTTGTCCGCCGATCTCCGCCAGAAGGCCCGCGACGACTTCGCATCCGGGTGGATTGACGACGAGACCGTCGAGCAAACGATCAAGAGCGTCTACCGCGACCACGGCCTTTTGATCGATCCGCACACGGCTGTGGGCTGGGAGGTCGGACGTCGTCTCCGTCAACCCGGAGAGACCCTGGTGACGATGGCTCCGGCCCATCCGGCCAAGTTCGGCGACGTGGTCCGGTCTGCCGTTGGATTCGACCCACCCTTGCCGGATGAACTGGCCGATCTGATGGAGAAGGAGGAGCGGATCATCCAGATCCCGGACGACTACGCAACTCTCATGGAATTGTTGGCCAAGGTCTGAGGTTGTGAGGCTGGCCGCTTGCGGCGGCCGTTTGAGGTTTGGTGCCGCCTTCGGCGGAGTTTGAAGTTTGAGGTCAGAGCATTTGGCTTAGAACCTCAAACCTCAAACCTCGAACCTGATTCGACTTGCTTGCTATGAGGGGGTGCTACTATCTACTTCACCGCCCGGCACCAGTGACTTCGGGCATTACCCCCCACCATTGGTTCGAGCAGAAGGTTCGAGGGGGGAAATGTTGGTTCGAGGGAAAGTAGCCCTCTCTGTTTTCGGAAACTCCGATGGAACAGCACCGCAAGTCTCTGGACGTCTCGCCGGGCATCTTCTCTACAGAGTGAAAACACCTCTAAACGAGTAAGTAAATCTCTACACGAGTGAACCAACACGAGTGACCAACACAGAGTGAGTAAATGAGCACGAGAGCGCAACTTCAAACCAAGTCGATTGCCGAACTGCGCCAGATCGCCGAAGCCGTGGGCGTTGAATCCGATGGACTCCAGAAGTCCAAACTGATCAGCGCTCTTATGGCCGCCGGCGGTGTGACCGACGACGGCGAGGAGGCTGCAATGGTGGACCTGCCAACTGCTACCCCACGCAACGAAGAAAGCAGAAGCAGTGAATTCTCTTCTTCCAAGAGGCAATCAGACCGGACCGATTCCGACGAGGGGGATGAGATCCGTTCCAACGAGACCTCGTCCGATCTGCAGGGAGATGGAGACGGAGAAGGTGACGGTGACGAAGGCTCTTCTGTCACCGACACCTCCGATTCCAGCGAGGGCGGCCCCGATGACCGCGATGATTTCCGGGGAAACCGACGGCGTCGTCGCCGCGGTCGTGGCGGCGCGCCCGGCGGCCGTGAACCCCGCGAGTACCAGGGCACCTACGAGCCGGTGGCGGAAGGCGATCTTGAGACCCGCGAGGGGCTGCTCGACATCCTCCCGGAGGGTTACGGGTTCTTGCGGACCGATGGCTACCTGCCGGGCGATCGTGATGTCTACGTCTCGGCCGGCCAGGTTCGTAAGTTCGGTCTCCGCAAAGCCGACCTCGTGGTCGGGCCTGTTCGCCCGGCTCGCGCCCAGGAGAAGTTTCCGGCCCTGATCCGGATCGATTCCGTCAACGGCATGACCACCGACGAGGCAATGCGCCGCCCTCGATTCGAGCATCTCACCCCTCTCTTCCCCGACCAGCGGCTCCGGCTCGAGATCGAGGGAAAGGGCAACGGAGTCCTCACGCGAATCGTCGACTTGATTGCGCCGATCGGCAAGGGACAACGCGGCTTGATCGTTTCCCCTCCCAAGGCCGGTAAGACCACGGTCCTCCAGGAGATTGCTCAATCGATCGCGGCCAACAACCCCGAGTGCTACTTGATGGTGGTTCTGGTGGATGAGCGACCCGAAGAGGTCACCGACATGCAGCGATCGGTCAAGGGTGAGGTCATCTACTCCACCTTCGACCGCCCTGCCGAGGAGTCCATCCAGGTCTCCGAGCTGGCAATCGAGCGGGCTAAGCGTTTGGTGGAGATGGGAACCGATGTCGTGATCCTGCTCGACTCGATCACCCGTCTTGCCAGAGCCCACAACTTGGCCACCCCGGCCTCGGGAAGGATCCTCTCCGGTGGGGTCGACTCGACGGCCCTCTATCCGCCCAAGCGATTCTTCGGCGCCGCCCGCAACATCGAAGAGGGCGGGTCGCTGACGATCCTTGGCACCGCCCTAGTCGAGACCGGCTCGAAGATGGACGAGGTGATCTTCGAAGAGTTCAAGGGGACTGGCAACATGGAATTGCGGCTCGACCGCAAGCTCGCCGACCGTCGAATCTACCCGGCGATCGACGTCGAATCTTCCGGAACCAGGCGGGAAGAGCTGCTCTTCGACCGCAAGGAACTGGCCCAGGTGTGGAAATTGCGAAGAGTTTTGCTTGCCCTGGAATCAGGAGCGTCTCTCGAGTTGTTGATAGATCGGCTCAAGAACTCCAACTCCAACGAGGAGTTCTTGGCCGACGTCGCCAAGAGCGGCAATTAACAAAGAGTCTCGAAAGATCGAAACGGAGTCGAAGGACATGAGAACCGCCATCCATCCCACTTATGCCGACACCACGGTCGTCTGTTCCTGCGGCAACCGATTCATCACCAGGTCGACGAAGCCCGGAGAGCTTCACGTCGAACTCTGCAATGAGTGCCATCCCTTTTTCACCGGTCGCCAGAAGTTGGTCGACTCCGGTGGACGAGTTGAGAAGTTCCAGCGGCGCTACGGGTCGTCCGACTACAGCAGCAAGAAGAAGAAGGCCACCGCCGAAGAAGCTCCAACTGAGTGAACTCATTGGGGCAACCCCGTCGAGTGACCTTCGTTCCGGCCTCCAATAGATAGATCGAACACGCTCCCGATGAGTGATCAGACGGCCGGTGACAAAACCCAGCAAAACGCCAAGGCTGCTCTGACTGTTGGCGGCCAGGCGGTGCTCGAGGGGGTCATGATGCGGGGACCCCAGGCCTGGGCCGTAGCGGTCCGCCGTCCCGACGGCGTTATCGAGGCCGCTCGCCATTCTCTTCCGCGACTCTCCTCACGCTCGCGACTGGCCAAGATCCCGTTCATCCGCGGCGTTCTGGTTCTGGGGGAGTCCCTCTCGCTCGGGTTCCGCGCCCTCTCCTGGTCGGCCCAAAAGGCCGCAGGAGAGGAAGAAGAGGAGATGACCAAGGGCCAGATCGCCGGGTCGATGACGATCGCGCTGGTGTTCTTCGCGGCGCTTTTCATCATCGCTCCGGCTGCTGCGGCGAGAGCGCTCACCGACGACCGATCGTTCTTCTACGCCGCCCTTGAAGGCGTCGTGCAACTCGCCATCTTCCTCGGCTACCTCTGGCTGTTGGGACGATCGAAGGAGATCAAACGGGTCTTTGCCTTCCACGGAGCCGAACACATGTCGATCCACGCCTACGAAGCGGGCGATCCGCTCTCGATCGAGCGGGTCCAAAAGTATCCACCGGAACACCCTCGTTGCGGAACCAGCTTCCTGCTCCTGGTGATGTTCCTCGCCATCTTGATCTTCGGACTGTTGGGTCGCCTGCCGTGGCCGTTGTTGATCGCCAGTCGGGCGATCGGCATCCCCGTCATCGCCGGCATCTCCTATGAGATGTTGAAGCTCTCCGGCGCCAATCAGGACAACCTATTCGGCCGATTCATGGCTGCCCCAGGGCTATGGCTTCAGAAGCTCACCACTCGCTATCCCGAGCCAGACCAGATCGAGGTGGCAGTTGCCAGCTTGCTGTCGGCTCTCGAGGAGGACGAGGTCGCCGACGTAATAGCCAGGGGAGAGCTTCCCGCCGCCGCGCTCGCTGCCCGGGCTCGTTAGCTTCCCCAAAATAGGGACCAAAGGACTGCCATGGATCAAGGACTTGTCGCGCGCCTCGAAGAGCTGTCTGTCAGCCTCCATGAAGTAGAGGAGCAGATGGCCGCGACCGAGTCCGGCCGGTATGCGGAACTGGGTCGACGGCACTCTGAGCTGGCACCCATCGTTGCCCTCTTCGAGAGGTGGAAGCAAGCCGAATCGGATCGTTCAGAATCGGAGCAACTGGCTCATTCCGACGCCGATCTCGCCGCCGACTTCCGCCGGCTGGCAAGCGAGAAGGAGGAAGAGGCGGCTGGCCTCGAAAGAGAGCTCCGGGCACTACTGGCCCCCCGTGATCCTCAGGACGATAGGGACGTGATCCTCGAGATCCAGAAAGCTGCAGGTGGTGACGAAGCCGCCATCTGGGCGGGTGACCTCTTGCGGATGTACGAGCGCTACGCCGAGCGCCATCGATTCAAGATCGAGTCCATGGAGAGCTCAGAGTCCGAGGCCGGTGGCTTTGCCAAGGTGACTGTGGCGGTCAAAGGCAAGGGCGCCTTCTCCCGGTTCAAGTACGAGGGAGGGGTTCATCGGGTGCAACGGGTCCCCAATACCGAGGCCTCCGGCCGGATTCACACATCGACAGCAACGGTGGCGGTGCTGCCCGAGGCCGACGAGGTCGACATTGAGATCGATCCGAATGACGTTCGGGTCGACGTCTACCGATCGCAGGGACCGTGCGGGCAATCCGACAACACCACCGACTCGGCGGTTCGCCTCACACACGTCCCCTCCGGGCTCATCGTCACGTGCCAGGACGAGAAGTCCCAACTGCAGAACAAAGAAAAGGCCTTCCGGATCCTCAGAGCCCGCCTCTATCAGATGAGGCTCGATGAACAGCAGGCGGCGGTCTCGGGCGCCCGACGTGCTCAGGTCGGCAGCGGGGAGCGGTCAGAGAAGATCCGCACCTACAACTACAAGGAGAACCGGGTCACTGATCACCGGTTGGGGCTGACCCTCAAGCGCCTTGACCAGGTCCTCGAAGGCGACCTCGACGAATTCGTCGAGGCAATGGCCGCAAAGGAACAAACCGAGCGCCTGGCCGAGGGCTGAGGGGGGCCGTGGCCGGGGTTGCGGTAGTAGGTGGCATGATCCCGTAGCCTTCCAGGTAATGGCGTCCGCTTACTTCGGGATTCGCCAGTGGTCATCCGCGGTCCTTGCCCTGTGCCTGATCGGGGGTTGCGTCTCCTCCGGGTCCAGCCAAGGAAACCGAGCCGTTTGTTTCCGCCGACCCGACTCCGCCGGTGGCGGTTTGTTCTGGCGCGAAGAACCCGCACCAGGGGGCGGGGTCTTCGCGCCAAAACCGGTTGTAGGGGATCACATGGTCGTGAT
>JANMST010000182.1:0-1972 GCA_031389635.1 Acidimicrobiia bacterium
CTGAACGGCATCGACGTGGATGAGGTTCGCTCCTTCAGGGAGGCGGTCGAAAACGATCGGTCGGTGGCCAGCCGGTGGCCAGTAGTGGTCGCCCGTTGGGAGGGAGGGTCCCGATCGCGGGTCGAGTTCAGAACGACGGTCACCTACGTCGGAGGGGATGGGGAGCTCAACCCGATGCAAACCCTCCTCGCCGCTCTAGTCGCTTGCGAAGTCGACCTGGTCGCCAATCACGCCGCCCTTCTCGAGATTCCGATCGAGTCGCTGACGGTCGAGGCCAGCCGGGCACTTCAACGTTGCCTCCTACCTGGGCATCGACGACATTCCCGGATCGGGCTATGACGACATCCGCTACCGGTTGCGTATTCGCGCTCCGGGAGTCACCGACGAACAGTTGGAATACCTTCGCCGCAGATGCGAGGTGTCCTCACCGGTGGGTGATTCCCTAAGTCGAAGCGTCCCCCTCCAAGTCGAGGTCGAGCTGGAGTAGCCAGGGGTTTAGCGTAAGTAGGGAGGGCCGAGGACCAGCCTCATGATCAGGCGGGACCGGGCCATCTGAAGCCAACAGACGATCACGGGTTTGGGTGGCTGCCCGACGACGACCACAGCGCCCTCGACGGCTCCGCCTGGCGATTTGCGCTTTCCCGCGGAGACGCAACGAGCGGCCTCGTAGTTAGGAGGACTTGTGGGCTCGGAAGGGGTAGCCCCAGGTTCCGAATAACCGTGCGTTCTTCTCGCCGCTGGCTCCGGCGTAGGTGTCGACACTGGGTCCGAATTCGAGGTCGATGAACCCGGCCGCTGTGATGACCGCCTCCCACCCTGCACACGGCAGGGCACCAGCAATTCAGCCAGTCCAGAGGTCGATGTTCCGTTTCGCTCCTTCGGAGACTGGCTTGTCGACGCAGATGTCGGCGATCTGGAAGCGTCCACCTGGCTTCAGGACACGCTCGATCTGGCGGTAGGCGCCGTGTTTGTCGACCATGAGATTGAGCACACCGTTGGAGATGACCAGATCCACCGATTCGGCGTCGACCGGGAGGCGTTCGATAAGCCCCGCCCGAAACTCGAGATTGCCCAAGCCCATACGATCGGAATTGCGGCGAGCGGCATCGAGCATCTCGGGTGTCATGTCAACGCCGATTACCCGACCCTCAGGACCAACCGCCTTGGCGGCGATCATGGCGTCAACTCCGGCTCCCGATCCCACGTCGAGGACGATCTCTCCCGACCTCGGCAATCCGAAGTAGAAAGGATTGGCTACTCCGGCGAAAGACGCGATCGCTTCGTCTGGTATGTCCTCGATGATGGCGTCGTCGTAGCCGACCTGCCGGGCCGCGTCGCGGCCGGTGTGAAAGTGGAACTCATGGTCAGGGCTTGTCGCCACCTCGGCGTAGTGCTTCTGGATCTCCAACCGAAGCTGGTCCTCGTCAACCGGGATTACGTTTGTCATAGCGCACCTCTCTCACTTGAGGGTCGGGTACCACTGTAGAGGAACAGCGACACTCCAGATTGAGCAGGGATGAGGTCAGTGCGCCTGACACATAAGCCGGTTCTGTCTATAGCCGGCATCAATCTCGGTAGGCAGGTCAATCGCCAGGCAATAACTGCCAGCCGCCTTCCGCTGTCCGGATCGAGTTACCTTCGCGCGTGAGCTTTCCCGTGGGGTCCTCATGATTTCATCCGCCGCGGTGACCCCCGATGAGACCAGCAAACGGTTTAATCGTTTGGTGGCCTCTGCAGCGGTCCCAAGGATCCGCTTTCACGATGTCCGGCACACTTGGGCAACGACCGCCCTCGCTGCCGGCGTGCATCCCAAGATCGTCGCCGAGCGCCTCGGTCATGGATCGATTCAGATCACGCTGGACACCTACAGCCAAAGCCCAGCTGGTCTTTGAGGCCCAGCTGCCCAAGCAGCGATGCGCCTTGACCCTCATGTAAAAGCAGCCGTATGGATGTCGCCAGCCGTGAGGCTTCG
>JANMST010000183.1:0-6034 GCA_031389635.1 Acidimicrobiia bacterium
CGTTCAACCCGGTACTCCAAGCTCAACGTGACCACGCCGCCGACCGCGACCAGCACGCCCGCGCCGACCTCTTCCAAATGCTCCTCGAGTATGCGGTGGTGCGACAACGCGGCTCAACCACCGATCAATCAATCAGGCGCAGTAATGCACAATGAGCTAGAGCGAGCAGATCGGCACTTATGTGGGTAATCGTGTCAAGGGATTTCTGCATATGGGGGTAATCGGTGGTCATGCTTGGGCCTCCTGGGCGTTGCGGTCGAGGAGCATTTGGAAGAGGTCGGCGCGGGCGTGCTGGTCGCGGTCGGCGGCGTGGTCACGTTGAGCTTGGAGTACCGGGTTGAACGAGGCGTTTGTCGAGTGGTGGGCGCACGATTCACAGATCGATTCGAACTGGCAGTCGAACTGAGCGGGCCGGTTGCAGTGTCCGTTGCCGAGCATGCGTTGGTCGAATTCGGCGCCGAGCCGTGCCATCGACGCCGACCCTGAACCGTTGGTTCGGAGCCCGTTGGGTTTGGTGTAGAGGGCGTCGACTTGGTTGGTGACTCGGTCGTAGGCGTCAGCGACGGTCTTATCGGCGATCCGGGCGTAGACCAGGGTCATGCGCAGTGTCTTGTGGCCCAACATGGCGGCGATGGCTTCGAGGCTCATGCCCCGGTTCACGGCCTGGGTCGCCAGCGTGTGACGAAGCTGGTGGGGGTGGACGTGACCAATGCCGGCTGATTTGGCGACCCGGCGGAGCATGCGGGCGACATTGTGCCGGTTGAGGCGACGCCCGTTGAAGACGATCAGGCGGTCGAGGTCGTCGTCGCGTTCGTTGTGGTGAGCGTCGAGGAGCTCGACGAGTTGTGGGTGGAGGGGGACGTAGCGGTCGTTGTGGAGCTTCCCGACGGGGACTCGGAGCCAGTGACGGCCGGACATGAACACCACCGCGTCTGATGGGAGGGCGCAGAGCTCACCGACCCGGAGGCCGGTCCGGGCGAGCATTTCGATCACCAGCCGTCGGGTCGGGTGAGCGTCAGCTGCTGCTCGCATCAACTTGCCGGCGTCGACATCGGACAAGAACTTCGGCAGAGGGTCGTCAGGGGTTGGGAGGTCACCGCTAAAGATCAGGACTCGGGTGGGGGCGTCGGGGTAGTCCCATTCCGACACCCTCTCGAAGAAGGTGCGCAGTGTGCCGAGCTTGATCCGGATCGTCTGTTGGGACAGCGGCGGCCGACCGTTCTTGCCCGGCCGTGTCGGAAGATACGCCTTGAACGCTTCGATGTGGGTTCGCTCAACGTCAGCGAGGCCGACGATCTCGGGATGGTTGGCGGTGAGATAGCCGGCGAAGCCACGCAGGATTCCCTCCGCCGACCTCACCGAGGACGGCCGCAGTGACAGGGCGATCTGATCCAGGTAGCGGAGCATCGTTGCGGCCAGGGTCGGGGCGGTTTCGGCGATGTGGTGCCAGTCGAACTCACGGACGCCGGGTTTGCCGGGGCCTTGGTAGAGGTCGGCTGCCGGGGCTGGGATGGCGACTTCGATGGCGGTCATCGTCCGACTCCGTCTGCTGCGGCCAGGAACACTTCAGCGTCGATCACCGCCGAGGCTCGGTCGTATTCCTCAGCGAGCCAGCCGTTGGCCAGATGGATGTAGAGGCGGGTCGTTTCAATCGACCGGTGCCCGGCTTGGGCCTGCAACGCTTCCAACTCCATGCCCGCTTCCCGCAGTCGGGTGAAACAGGTGTGGCGGAGTTCGTGACAGGTGATCCGGCGCAGCCCGGCCCGCTGGCGGCCAGAAACGAAGATCTGTTTCAACCCTTCGTCAGACAACGGCCGGCCCCGACGCTGCCCTTTGAGCACGACAAAGACCCGGTCGGTGTCGGTGTCGGGTCGTTCGATCCGGAGATAGTCGCCGACCGTGGTGAACCAGCGGGCCGAGATCGGGATCCGGCGTTGATGGCCGCCCTTGCCCTCCACGATGAACACCTGCCGATGGGCTCCATCCAGGTCACCGAGACGCAGGCCGAGGACTTCACAACGGCGGAGACCGCCGAAAACCATTGCTTCGAACATCGCCCGATCTCGCAACGTCCGACAGGCTGCCAACAATGCGTCGATCTCGGCTGGTTCGGCCACCCGGGGCAGGGTTCGTGGGGTGCGGACCAACGGAACGCCACGCTGGCCCCGACCCCTCGATCGGCGGGTCGACAACCCACGCGGAACCGGGTTGCGGTCAACATCACCACGTACCACAAGGAACGAGAACATCGATGACAGAGACGACAGGCGGCGTTGGATCGTTCGAGACGACAGACCCGACTCGCCATCGGACAGGCGGATCACTTTGCCGTCACCGACCGACCGCTGGGCGGTGATGAACCCCAACACATCCGCTGTTGTCACCTCCACCGGATCCTTCGGGACCAGAGCGAAGAACACCTTCAGATCGAACCCGGCCGCCAGCACCGAGTTCGGGCGACACCGAGCGGCAGCGAACTCGAGATAGACATCCACCACCGGATGACCAAGGCGAACCTCGACCCGCCCCCCAGGCCCGGCAGAACGAATCAGACAAGGGAACCAAGACATAACAGGCATCCTCTCCGGCCCCGACGAGGCCACCACCCACAGTCCCACACCCACCACCCAGCGTCCACCAAACCCGCCCCCGATTACCCCCATATCCTCACATATTGCTCGGGTGTGCGTAACGCAGGCCCACGCAGGGGTTCTGGGCGCACTCCCGTCCTGGGCCGCCGGGACCACCACCTCAACCCCTGCCCGCAACTGGCAATATCGGGATACAGTGATGAGGTGGAGCAAAGAGAGCCGCGGGACGTCGTTCAGGCGCAGATCGACGCCTACCACGACCACGACCTAGACCGGTGCATGAGTTTCTACGCTCCAAACGTCGTGGTGAAGGATGCCGATGGGACGATCCTGATGGACGGTTCTGATGCCGTCAAGGAGCGGTACGAGACGTCGACGGCGACCCATCCCAACTTGCACTACAGCATCACCAACCGCATCGCGCTGGGTTCGTACGTCATCGATGAGGAACGTGTCACCGGCTACTCGCCCGGCGGGCCAGATGTGGCGCGAGCAGTGTTGGTCTACCGGGTTGACGGCGACCTGATCAGCGAGATCATGATCCTGTCCTGATTGCAAGGGCTCGCACACAATCCGGCACATATGTGCTTTCTAGATCTCTAGTTGCCTTCTTGGTGCCAGGATCTACTGGCCGCGACCGGAAGGGTTTCGTTCATGCCGTTGGAGCAGAGAGCTGTGGTAGTTCAGGCTGGCGAAGGGCTGGTCATCCCGATCGGTAAGTCCTCTGTTCGTCTTCTGAGTGTCGGTGGTGACACCGCCGACCTCTCCAGCGCTGAAGAGATCAGAGTGCCGCCGGAGTTTGGCGGTCCTCCTCCTCACTTCCACCAAAAGACGAACCATTCTTGGTATGTGGCTGAGGGGCAGCTGCGACTGACCGTGGAGGGCGTATCCCATGACCTGTCGCCAGGCGGCTTTGTGTATGTGCCGGTTGGTAGCTCTCACACGTTCGCCAACCCGACATCGCATCCAGCGGTGATGGTCGAATTCACGACACCTGGCGGTTTCGACCGGTACCTCTCCGATCTTGCTGAGGCATTCCCGGCGGGTGCCGAAATCGACCCGGAACTGATGGTTGTGATCATGGCACGACACGACACCTACCCGGTGACGTCTACGAGCACATAAGCGACACAGGTGTGCTCCTCGGAGTGATGTGGACAGGTTCTGGCTTGTCCGGGGGTCGACCGTGTCCCTCTCGTCGGCCCTGCTCGTTTCTAGGTGGTGCTCTAGCATCGAGCTGTGTCTGTCCGTTTTGGGGCGACGATCGTCCAGGTGGTGCCTTATCCAGATCTCCGTGACGACTTCCTCTTCGCGGAGTCGATTGGCTTGGACAACGCATGGGTGATCGACCAGTTCTGGATCGACGGTGCCCCGCAGATTCCACTACTTGAAGCGTGGACGACGCTGGCGGCGGTGGCAGCCGACACCAGCCACATACGTATCGGGTCGATGGTCACGAACGTCGCCAACCGCAACCCGGGAATTCTTGCGAAGTCGATCCTGACGGTGGACCAGGTCTCGGCCGGCAGGGTGGATGTTGCTGTCGGTGGCGGCTACTACCCGGTTGAGCACCAGGCATTGGGGATCGACTTCCTCGACGCGGCCGGCCGTGGGGACAGGCTGCGCGAGGCCGTCGCCATACTCGACGACGCTCTACGCGGCAACACGGTCAATCACGAAGGCACCTACTACAACCTCACCGAGGCGACCTTCAGACCCAAGCCGACCCAGCTGCCTCGCCCACCACTATGGGTCGCTGCTCAAGCCACCAGGTCGCTCCGGGTCGCGCCCGACACGCAGAGGGGGTTGTTTCGCTCGGTGAGCACGGGAAGGGTATCGAAGACTCGCTTCTAGCATTCCGGACCCGGATGCAGCGACTCGACCAGATCTGCATGGAGGAAGGTCGTGACCCAAAAGAACTGCGCCGCTGCTACTTCGCAGGCTGGGCCGCCGAGCCCATCTTCGAGTCCTTGGACGCAACCGCAGATCTCGTCGGCCGCTACATCGAAGCAGGGGCCACCGACTTCACGTTCTATCTGCACAACCCTGTAGCCGACCCGCTCCTAGACGACCTCGTCGTGTCGCATCGGATGGCGACACGAGACCAACTCGAAAGAGTGGCCCTCGAAATCTTCCCTCACTTCCGCGACTAGCCCGAGAGTCAGGGCATGTCGTGCCATATCCGCCTGATCGACGTTTCCGAGCCGCACATGACGGGACAATCTGAGCGGAACCGCCCATACCTGAGACCACACCAGATCGGCACGTCGGAGTGCGGCCTCGCGAGCGGGGTCGGCGTCGTGTGCGGCTCAGCAATGGTGTGGTGTCAAACCTGCTCGACGACGGAACCGTACCGCTGTTGGGCGGCCTGAGCTGACGTTCCGAGCAGCTCACCGATCTTGCTCCAGGAGATCCCGGCCGCGCGGGCAGCGACGACTGCCTCGACAATCTGACGTTCGCTTCGGGCGCGTGCCAGAGTGCCACGCTGCAACTGGTATTCCTCGACGGACCGTTCGTCGCCGTCGGCTGGTTCATAGTCCTCGAATCGCTGGGCGAGTTCGTCAGCGTGGTCAAGGATTTCTTGGATCGATCGGGGCATCATTTCACCTCAGGAATCTCGGGCGGGCGGCCATTGCGTGAACGATGAACTCGACGCCCTCGCCTGTCGCCACGCCGATCTCGAGGAGGCGGCCGGCCTCGTCGGCGCCAATCAACATCACGAGGTCGTCAAGGCCAAACACTCGAACCGGGTTGCGATAGGCGTGCAACATGTCGTTATCGCCGACTCCGTGCTTGCGGGCACTGGCCACGATCACGGGGTCCATTACATCAACTTAGCTTGATGATTAACGATAGTCATGAATCGTGGTGATGGCCGCCGGGCAAAGCCGCCCCGATCACCTCCCGCCCGTCCTCCTGAACGGCACTACTGCGTTCGGCCACACGAGATGGAATCACCACTCCGAGCGCGTTGTGCCTTGATGGAAGGTCATCAACGCAGCGGGCGTGCCGGGCAAGGATCAGCGCTTGGGAGCGGTTTGGCCGTAGCGTTGGCGGGCGGCTTCGCCGGATGTGCCGACCATGGCGCCGATGGAGGCCCAGGAGTGTCCTTCGGCGCGGGCGGCGGCTACTGCTTCGGCGAGTCGTCGTTCCGTTTCGGCTCGAGCGAGAAAGGCGCGTCGGACGTTTCGTAGGGCGGCGGCATCATGAACATCGTCTGGGTCTGGCTCGTGGCTTTCAAACCGATTCGCCAGCTCATCGGCCCGGTCGAGGATTTCTTCGGCGGTTCGTGGCATCGGTCACCTCAGGTATTTGGGTCGTGCCCTCATGGCATGAACGATGAGCGTGCCCTCGTCTGATCCGACAACGCCGATCTCGTAGAGGTTGCCGGCTGAGTCGGGTCCGATCAGCATGATGAGTCCTTCGTCGAGGTCTTCGACGCG
>JANMST010000258.1:0-9796 GCA_031389635.1 Acidimicrobiia bacterium
CTCACCGTGGTCGTACGGCTGGTCACAGAGGGCTCGGTCTCTCTCGTGTCGATACTCGGCATCGTCGGTATCGCCCTGGCTTTCCTTCTAATAAGCGGGCTGATCGGGACTCGTTTGGCACCGCCCCTGTTCTCGGCGATCGAATGGACGTCGCGCTCGACGGGCACGATGATCGCCCTCGCCCTGGCCTTCACCCTCGCCTTCGCCGAACTCGCCAGCCTCGCCCGGCTGGCGCCAATCGTTGGTGCGTTTGTTGCCGGACTGGCGCTTGGCCGGAGCCGCCAGCGCGAGCGGATCGGCCGCGAATTGGCACCGGTAGGGCACCTGTTCATCCCGGTGTTCTTCCTCCAGATCGGGATCGACGTCGATGTGTCGAGTTTTGCCGACGGAGGGGTCCTGGCGACCGCCGCCGTACTGGTTGTCGTCGCGACGATTGGAAAGCTGCTCTCCCCCCTAGGCGCAGTTGGGACCCCGGGCGACCGATGGCTGATCGGGTTTGGCATGCTGCCAAGAGGAGAGGTCGGGCTGATCTTTGCCACCATCGGCCTGCAAAGCGGCGTTCTCGACCCTTCTCTGTACGCGGCCCTCCTGCTCGTGGTTCTGATCACCACTCTCGTCACCCCGCAACTCTTGAAGGTGCGCTACGCAGCCATTCGGGGCGAGGTCAGAGCAAGAGCCCCGAGCCCGACCGCCGAGATGCCGGCAGGGGGATGGCTGCGGTTGATCGGGGGGGAAGTGGAACTGGCCGCGATCCCATCCCCTCATCTCGCATTGCCGATTGCGCTCGACGCCGCCGTGATGGTCGGTTCCGCCCAGCCCTCGCCCGGTTTGCTCGATTGGCTGAGCGAAGTCGCCAAGCCTGAGACACATTGGGATCGTCGGGCCAACCTGTCGTTGCTGCGGGTGGTGCAATTCGGCAACGCCCGGTCCTGGCGATTCCTCGAGACGGTCGGAGTCCTGGACCGGGTCTTGCCCGAGTTGGCCGAAACCATCCGAACCCGGCTCGCCGACCCGTTCCAGCTTGACCCGATGAATACGCACCGGTGGGCTTTGATCGAGGAGCTCCGGGGAGTGGTCGAATCGCGTCCTGACCTCGCCGCGGACTACGGAAAACTCGCTCATCCTGAGTGGCTGCTGCTGGCTGCATTGCTGGTTGAAGGGCTCCAGGCGAGCGAGTCTCCGGTGGCGACGGCCCGGCGAATAGTGCGACGGCTCGATCTTGGTGCCAGAGCCGAACAGGAGATAGCGGGGCTCGTTGAGGATCGTGATCTGCTGTGGGCCGCCGCCAGCCGGGCCGATGGCCTTGACGAGGAGGGGGTGGTCCAATTGGCTTCCCACCTCGATACCCCCGAGCGAGCTCGCGCTCTCTACCTGCTGTCACTGGCCAGCGGCACCGATCGAGAGAGCTGGGAGAGAGAGCGGCTGCGCGAGCTTCATGAGTTGATTCAGGACGCGCTGGCAAACCCCGACTTGACCGGGCTCGAGGCCCGCAACCTGGTTGGCCGCCGGAAGGCCGAGGCCATGAGGTTGGTGCAGCGACCGGACCTGGCGGCGCGAATCGAACATGCCCCCCGGGCATACGTCCTTCGTCAGGACTCCGCCGCGATCGCTCGCCAGGCCCGTTTGCTCGAGCCGCTCATTACTTCTTCCGAAGCGCGGGTGTTGATCACGCCTCTCGGCGACGGTCCGGGGCACTGGCTCGATGTTGCCGCCCGCGATCGGCCTGGCTTGCTGGCGGCAGCGACTGGAGTCTTGGGCGGACTCGGGCTCAATGTCTCCCAGGCCCTGGTCGCAACCTGGCCCGACGGCGCCGCCCTCGAGTCGTTCCTGGTATCCGGACCTCAACCTATGCCGGAAGGGGACGACCTGGTCCACCAAATCGAAGACAATCTCGACCGTCCGGTCACGGCCGATCCTTTGCCCCAGGTGGTCGTGGTTTTCGACGACCGATCTTCGGCCTGGCATACGGTGTGTGAGATTTCAGGGTCCGATCGCCCCGGTTTGCTCCATGCATTCGCGTCGACGCTGGCCGCCGCCGGCATCGACGTGCAGACCGCCCGGGTCACCACCGCCGACGGCGTCGCGTTGGGCGGGTTCGAGGTGACGAATCGTTCCGGGGCCAAGCTGACCGAGACCGACAAGGAGCGAGTTCGTACCTTCCTGGCTGCCGGTGGCACCTCCCGGCGCCGGTCGAGGCTCGGAGGTTGGATCCGTCTGGCACACTGACGCTGTTTTGGCTCAGTTCACCACCCTGCGGGAAGCCGTGGCGGACCTCATCGGCGACGGCGACACCGTGGCGATGGAGGGTTTCACCCACCTCATCCCTTTCGCAGCCGGTCACGAGGTGATCCGGCAGGAGAAGCGGGATCTAGTGGTGAGCCGGCTCACCCCCGATGTCATCTATGACCAAATGATCGGTGCCGGGTGCGTCAGGAAGGTCATCTTCTCGTGGGGCGGCAACCCGGGAGTGGGATCGCTGCACCGTCTGCGAGACGCCGTCGAAAACGGATACCCGCATCCCATCGAGATCGAGGAGCACAGTCACGCTGGCATGGCGGCGCGCTACGCGGCCGGAGCGGCCGGCCTTCCCTTTGGCGTCCTCCGGGCGTACGCCGGCACCGACCTTGCCGCCCATACGTCGACGATCAGAACCCTTGCCTGCCCCTTTACCGGTGAGGAACTCGCCGCGGTGGCGGCGCTCTCTCCCGACGTGGCAGTGATTCATGCCCAGCAGGCGGACCGTGCGGGGAACATCGGCATGTGGGGCATAACCGGCGTGCAGAAGGAGGCGGTACTCGGGGCAAGGAGATCGATCGTCACCGTAGAAGAAGTCGTCGAAGAACTGGTCCCGCTGGGGTCGAACTTCGTGGTGCTGCCGTCATGGACGGTGACCGCTGTCGCCCACGTGCCCCATGGCTGTCATCCCTCCTACGCCCTTGGATTCTCAACCAGGGACAACCGCTTCTATGTCGAGTGGGACGAGATCTCGCGCGACAGGGCGACGTTTGACGAGTGGATCGATCAATACGTGAACGGAGTCGATGACCACGCCGGCTACCTGAGGATGGTCGGCGAATCAAGGTTCGAGCCGGGCCACTTGCGAGACGGTTGATCTCTTCACCGATGCCCGACACCACCTACACCGCCGACGAGATGATGACCGTCACCGCCTCGCGCCACCTGGCCGACGGTGCCGTTTGCTTCGTCGGTATCGGCCTCCCTAGCGAAGCCGCCAACCTTGCCCGCCTCACCCACGCTCCCAACCTGGTCCTGATCTACGAGTCGGGAACGATCGGAACCCGTCCTCTGACGCTGCCGCTCTCGATCGGCGACGACGAACTAGCCATGACCGCACTGTCGGTGGTGAGCGTTCCCGAGATCTTTGCCTACTGGCTCCAGGCGGGGAGGATCGACGTCGGGTTTCTCTCCGCCGCCCAGATCGATCGCTTTGGCAATCTCAACAGCACAGTTATCGGTCCCTACGAGCGTCCCCAGGTCCGGTTGCCGGGCGCGGGCGGCGCCCCCGAGATTGCGGCAGCGGCCGGCCAGGTCCTCGTGATGCTCCGTCAGAAGAAGCGGATGTTCGTCGGGACCGTCGACTTCGTGACCTCGGTGGGTTTCGGCAGGGACGGGACCGGCCGGCCGGCTTCCTGGGGTGCAGGTCCGACGGCCGTCATCACCGACCTCGGGATATTGCGACCCGACCCCGCGACGCACGAGCTCACCTTGACAGCAGTTCATCCCGGGGTCGAGGTCGAGCAAGTGCGAAACGAGACCGATTGGAATCTCCGGGTTGCCCCGGAGGTGGAGGTCACCGAACAACCCACGACCGACGAGCTGGTAGTACTGCGCGAGCTCAAACAGCGGACCGAGGAGGCGCATCGGAGATGAACCGCTTTGTCTACGACGCCCTCGGAGGGCGAGTGGTCTTCGGCGCCGGAGCGGTCACCGACGTGCCGGAGGAGCTTGATGCTCTCGGTGTACGAACAATGATGATCATCGCCAGCGGCTCGTCCAGGTCCATTGCCGACTCGCTCAACGTTCAGATGGGTGATCGAGTTGTGGCCCGTATCGACCATGTGAATCCGCATGTCCCGCTCGAAGATGTCGGGAGGGCTTGAGATCTCATGATCACATCGTCCTCCGAGGGGGTCGTGGCGATCGGAGGAGGTTCGGCCATCGGTCTGGGGAAGAACGTCGCCCTTGCGCTACCGATCAAGCACCTGGCGATTCCCACCACCTATTCCGGTTCGGAGATGACTCCGATCCACGGCGTTACAGGAGATGGTCTCAAGCGGACCGGGAGAGATCCCCGAGCCAAGCCCCACACTGTCGTTTATGACCCCGACCTGACCAAGTCTCTTCCGATGGGAGTCACGGCGGGAAGTGTGATGAATGCAATGGCCCACTGTGTTGAGGCGCTCTACGCCGAGCATCGGAATCCGGTGACCTCGATGATGGCGATGGAAGGTCTGAGAGCCCTGCAATCCGGACTGGCCCGGGTCGTTTCCGATGAGAGCAGTCGAGACGGCCGAACCTCACTTATGTTCGGTGCCTTTCTGGCGGGAAGCGCCCTGGGCGCGGTCGGGATGGCGATTCACCACAAGATCTGTCATGTGTTGGGAGGCACTTTCGGCCTGTCGCATGGCGATGCCAACGCCGTGATCCTTCCCCACGTCGTGGCGGCCAACGCCGCGGCCGAACGGGAGGTTGTGGCCGCGATTGGCGGAGCCCTCGGGATGGCCGACCCGGCAGAAGGGCTTTTCGATGTTGCCGCGTCGGCTGGAGCGCCGTCGAGCCTCGCCCAACTCGGAATGGAGGAGAACGATCTCGATCGTGCAGTCGCCATCGTATTGGAAAACCCGGGGTTCAACCCGCGACCGGTCGACCGCGTTTGGATTCGCCAGCTCCTCGATGATGCTTTCCTGGGGAAGAAGCCGGTGGCCGGGTCTTACCCGGAGGGAGGGTTGTGACGTGCGGGACTTGAACGAAACCAACGTGACCGAAGCGGTGCTCGGGCAGATGCGTGCTTCGGATCCGCGCCTGCAAACTCTTGTGGAGAGCCTCGTTCGCCACCTTCACGCGTTTGTCCGCGAGGTCGAACTCACCGAAGGCGAGTGGCTCGCTGCGATTCGATTCCTTACCGCAGTCGGCCAGATCTCTGACGACAAGCGCCAGGAGTTCATTCTCCTCTCCGACGTGCTCGGGTTGAGCATCCTGGTGGATGCGATCAACCACCGGAAGCTTTCCGGGGGAACCGAGAGCACCGTCACCGGACCCTTCTGGGTTTCCGGCGCCCCGGAGTTGGAGCACGGCGCGACGATTGCCCGTGGTGAAGAAGCGGTGTCGGGCGAGATCACCGTGGTCCACGGCCGGGTCATCGACGGAGAGGGTCGTTCGCTCGAGGGGGCCGTCCTCGATGTTTGGCAGGCTTCACCGGCCGGGATGTACGACGTCCAGGACCCCGATCAGCCCGAGATGAACCTGCGGGGGATCTTTCGCTCCGGGGACGGCGGAGAGTTCTGGTTCAAGACCGTTAAGCCGGCCGCATATCCGATACCCGACGACGGACCGGTCGGCGATCTCTTGAAAGCCACCGGGAGACACCCTATGCGGCCGGCCCACATCCACTTCATGGTTCAGGCGCCCGGCTACAAGCCTCTCACGACTCATATCTTCGTGGAGGGCGACCCCTACCTCGAGTCCGATGCCGTCTTCGGAGTGAAGGACTCCCTGGTGGTCGATTTCGACTGGAACAACTCCAATGTCGACGCTGCCCGGTTCGGGGTCGAGGGGCCGTTTATCGACGTCGGCTTCGAAATTGTCCTGGAATCAGTCCCGCCGACCACAGGTTGAGCTCGTCCCCACAGACGGTCCGGCAAACGCTCGCCAAACCCGCCGATGTCCTCCTACTCTGTGGCGTGATGCAAGCGTTTGCCAGAAATGGGCGCGACCACCGATGAACGGGAGGATCCTGCTGAGGGGAGGTTGCGTCCTCACCCTCGACCCGAAATCCCCCAACCTGCGGCGAGGGGATGTTCTCATCGAGGACGGACGGATCGCCGAGATCGGAGAAGGTCTCAGAGCGCGGGACGCGGAATTGATTGACACGACCGACACCGTTGTCATGCCCGGTTTCGTCGACACCCACCGTCACGCCTGGGAGTCGCTCTTCCGAAATTTTGGTGAAGGTGGACCGAGCGGAGAGACCTCCGTGTTGCCCGCTGCTTACGGGAGCCACTACACACCCGAGGACGTCTACGCCGCCACCCTGATCGGATTGTTGGGTGCCGCCGAAGCAGGCATCACAGCTGTCGTCGACTGGTCCGACATACAACTCGACCCGAGCTACGCCAACGCTGCTCTCGAGGCCCATGCCGACTCCGGGCTGCGCACTGTGTTCGTCCACTCCGTTCCCGGCTGGGCCGAAAACCAAGAGGCGGTCGGCCCCGCGCTGGGACGTCTCGCCTCCAGTCGAACCGTCCCTGCCCGATCCCTTACGACCATCGCCTTCGGACCGGTCGACCCGGTCTCTTCCGATCGCGAACAGGCCGATCTCGAAAAGCTTGCCGCCGACTGGGGGTTGGCACGGGAGCTGGGTCTGCGGATCCACGCCCACGCCGGTTCGGACTCGTCGAGCGGGGGGGTGGTGTCCGACATGGCGGCAAAGGGCCTGCTCGGTGGGGATGTCACCCTCGTCCACTGCACCAACCTCAATGATGGTGATCTCGACGCCGTTTCGTCATCCGGAACATGTGTGGCGTTGGCGCCTTCGAGCGAGATGGCGGGTGGCCGCGGATCGCTCACGATTCAGCGACTGATCGATCGGGGCATTCGGCCCGGCCTGGCAGTGGATACCGAACGAGTGGCCCCCGGTGACATGTTCGCCCAGATGCATGCGGCGATCTCGATGCAACATGCCACTTTCTTCGACCTCAAACTGGCGGGCAAGGCCGGCCTTCCCCAGCTGCTCAGCACCCGCGAGGTGATTCGCTACGCCACCATCGACGGTGCCCGGGTTGCGGGTTTCGGTGGGGTGACCGGATCGCTTGTGCCGGGGAAGCAAGCCGACATCGTCGTCCTCCGCACCGACCGTCCCAACATCTTTCCGATCAACGATCCGATCGGGGCCGTGGTCTGGGGGATGGACACTTCGAACGTCGACTGGGTCTTCGTCGGTGGTCGGGCCCTGATGCGAAACGGTGTCCTCGAGGCAGACGTGGCGCGGGCCCGCAGTCTGGCCAGGGACGCCCAACAGCGGGTGGGCCTCGCCTCCGGTCTCCTGGTCGGGACCAGTCACGGAGTATCGGGATGATGGTCAACCGAGCCCCCTCGGCGGCATTGACCTCGTTTGTGGTGGCGTCCCGTTACTTGCCCGTCTATCTCGCCCTCATCCTTCTTGTTGTCGTCGCCTCGATCTGGGCCCCGGATGCTCTCGGCGGGGTGGCGCTGGGCGCTATCGCCCCGTTCGGGGCGCTGCTCGGGTTGACCGCGCTGGGCCAGATGCTGGTGATCATGCACGGTGGGATCGACCTCAGCGTCCCTGGCACCCTCACCCTTAGTGCGATAATCATGGTCGGTGTCGGCGATCAGGCGGACGACCGCATCGGGGTGGCGTTCCTCACGGCTATCGGAGCCGCCGTCGTCATCGGGTTGGTCAACGGGATCCTGATCGGCGGGCTCAAGCTCAACGCGCTGATCGTCACCCTGGCGGTGGGGCAGGTCGCCAACGGTGTTGTGAATCGTTACGGACGGAGCTTTCCAGTCCAGAGCCCGGTGCCGACCGGGTTGTCTGACTGGACTAGCAACCGCATTCTCGGCGTGAGCCCGATTTTCTGGATCGGTGTGGCTTTCACCATTCTCCTTGTCATTGCCCTCAGATACACGGCTGTCGGTCGAAGATTCCAGGTGGTCGGGGCCAATCCGGTGGCCTCCCGCGTTGTTGGGGTCCGCGTGAATCTCTATCAAGTCTCGGCATATGTGGCAGCGGCGGTCCTGTATGCCATCGCGGGAGTGGCGCTGGCAGGACTCTTGCGCAACCCGGGTGTCAACGTCGGCACGTCTTATCTCTTAGGCCCGATTGCTGCCGTCGTCATCGGTGGTGCCTCGTTGAACGGCGGTCTGGCCAGCCCGGTGTCCACTTTTGCCGCCGCCTTTTTTCTCACCGGTCTCAATCAGATGATGCGGGTGATGGGGCTGCCCACCGCACTCCAGTTCGTGGTCTTCGGTCTGGTCATCATCGGGGGCATGCTGGTTTCGGGCGATCGGATCATCAAAGGCGTGGAGCAGGTGTTTCGCGAACGAAGAAGTCCGAAACGCTCGTCTACGAGATACGACAACACATCAAACGACGCAACAGCTTGAGAAAGGAGACGCGTATCAAACGAGTCTCACCTACGAGAGATAACAACCGCGCTAATAGCTACTGGAGGAGGAATATGAAGAGAATCAACAAGATCGGCGTCTTCGCCGTGCTGTCGTTGATCGTGGCCGCCTGCAGCGGTACTGCTGCTACCACGACCACGGCCACGGCCACGACTGCCGCGGAGACAACAACTACCGCCGACACAACCGAAACCACCGCCGGTGAGACCACTACGACCGAGAGCGCCGGGGCGCTATCCGAATTTGGAGAAAGCACCGACGCCGATCCTGCGCTGGTGGCAAAGGCCCTGGGGCCGGTGGACCCGTCGGACGAGGCGAGCTGGAACCTCATCCTGGCATCGATCGCGCGTGCCAATCAGGATCTGGATCAGGCCACCATTGACAAGGCGATGGAGTGTTGGAGCACGCAGGAGTGCGACACCGTAAGCGGAGGCGAACTGGTGATGGGTTACGCCGATGGCGGCGGAGACACGGTGAACGTGTGGCGTGGAGTGAGCCATATGGAGGCAATCCTCCAGGCCCTCACCTATCCGGAGATCGGGGCCATCGTTTCGACTGCGGCCAACTTCAACGCGGATCCGGCGGTCCACGCCAATGACATCAGGTTCCTCATCCAGAGAGGCGTCGACTTCATAGTCGGCTATCCCGACATGGGTGTGGCCATCGCTGATGCCATCCTCGAAGCCAACGCGGCTGGAATTCCGTACGTCCCGTTCTCGGCAGGCTGGGTGGGCCTCCCCGATCAGGAGGGCGCCCTAGTTCCGGGTCAGGACTATCTGACGGTGGTCGGCGAGGAGCTCTGCGCTCTCGGTGAGAGCTTCGCCCAGGTCATCAACGAAGGGGTCGGTACCGGGACCGTCGGGATGCTCGGCGGGTCTCCAGGCAACGCCCTGACCCTCGGTTGGCAACGCTGTGAGATCCCGGCGTTCGCCGACGGGATCGACCTGGTCAATCCGCCACCTGATGCGAACACCACGACCGGAGACACCTACTGGGTGAACAACTTCGCCCTCGATACGGTTCGAGCGTTGTTGACTACCAACCCCGAAATCGCCGGATGGAGCTACGAGTACTCCGACGGGCTTTACAGCGCCCTCCAGGCATATGACGAGTTGAACATCCCGGTGCAGAATCTCACCGTGGCGATACGCACCGACGAGCAGACCCTGTTCTGCGATTGGGCTGACCGCAACGAACCGACGTACAACATCTGGTTCTCGGCCGGTGGCAACTTCCAGTCACGGATCGGTGTCACTGCGGCGATGGTGTCGATCAAGGGCGGCGATGTCCCGGCAGAGATCGTCGTGCCGCATGTGATGCGTCAGGTCACCGCGGATGACTGCAACCCGGATCGGGTCAACCCGTTCGTGTCGGGAACCTCCCTTGTGCCGGACCCGGTGCTGGAGGTCAT
>JANMST010000282.1:0-19780 GCA_031389635.1 Acidimicrobiia bacterium
CTTCGACGTTCTCTCCCACTGGACCCTCCGACCGCGATATGGGTTCATCACCGATTTCACACCGGGTCGCCGGGTCGATGTCCCGCTTGAAACGCTGTTGCCGTTCCACATCAACGCACTTCAATTCTATGACTGGCAATACCGACACGACCAGTTGGTCGCCCCCTCGGCCGACTACCAGGATCCACTAGGGCGGTCGCTCTCACTTGACACCGTGAGGCGACTGGTCCAATTCGCCCGTAGCCGCGGCATCGGAGCCATGGCCTATGCCGCGGTGTACGCGGCATCGGTGGACTTCCAACGCCAAAACCCGCGATGGGCGCTTTTCGACGCGACGGGCCAACCTCTCGCATTCGAAGGCTTCCTCGGCTACATGGACCCGTCCTCCCGGCGACCGTGGTCGGATCACCTGCTCGATCAATGCGATCGGGCGATGACCGAGGTCGGGTTCGATGGCATCCACCTCGATCAATACGGGGAGCCGAGACGAGCGTTCGACTCCGACGGAGACGAGGTCGACCTGCCTGCCGCCTTTTCGAATTTCGTCGCCGACCTGAAGCGAAGGCGACCGGAGGCGTCGGTCACTCTGAATGCGGTGAAAAACTGGCCGATGGAGGAACTGTCCGCCAGCTGCGAGGACTTCTACTACGTGGAACTGTGGCCAGACATGCCCAGTTACCCGGAGGTCGAATGCGTCGTGCGAAAAGCCCGCGAGAGCGGCAACGGCAAGCAGGTGGTGGTGGCTCTTTATGTTCCGGCCGAGCGGGAATCCAACGTCCGCCTGGTCGATGCGATGATCCTCGCCGCCGGTGGCACCCGGATCGAATTGGGTGAGGATCGCAGGCTTCTGGCCGATCCCTACTTTCCGAAACACGAGCAGATCAGCACCGAACTCGGACGCGCCCTAGTTCGATACTGGGACACGGCCGTGCGCTACGGCGATCTCCTCTTTGATCGTGAGGCTCCCGAAGCCAGCACCCTCGAGGTGGAGGGACCCGACGGCGTTTGGACGGGTCCCTATCAGAGCCAGGGCTGGCTGGTGGTAGCCCTGGTGAACTTCTGCGGGTTGGAGGATGTGCGTTGGGACCGAGCCCACCCACCACCGGATGCGTTGGTGGATGCCGAGGTGAGAATCCGCTGCGGCCCGGCGATCGTCGGCGTTTGGTGGGTCGACCCGGATGGCCAGTCAGCCCGGCCGCAGCCGCTAGGTCGGCAACTCGTCGGCGGGAGCACCGTCGTCGTGGTCCCTTCACTTCGCTACTGGGGGCTTCTGTTGCTGGAGATCGAAGATGAGGTGGGGACATGAGCGACTTGCGGTCTCGGAGCATCGAGATCATCCTCGAAGGACAGGCCCCTTCGGGGGCCTACATTGCCAGTCCCAACTTTCCCACCTATAGCTATTCGTGGTTCCGAGACGGCGCCTTTATCGCACACGCCATGGATCTCGTCGGTCAGCCAGAAAGTGCCCGACGTTTTCACGAATGGGCGGCGAGCGCCATCCTGCGGCGCGCCGATCTGGTGGAGAGAGCCGTGGCACGGGCCGGCTTGGGTTTGGGCCTCGGGCCCAATGAAGTGCTTCACACCCGCTACGGGCTGAATGGGGAGCCCGCCGAGGGCGGTGAATGGCCCAACTTCCAGCTCGACGGATTCGGAACCTGGCTCTGGTCGTTGGGCGATCACCTCAATCGGACCAGTTCGAAGCTGAGCGGTTCCTTGGAAGAGGCGAGCCATCTGACCGCCGCATACCTGTCCGCCCTGTGGCGGCTGCCCTGCTACGACTGCTGGGAGGAATTCCCAGACCGCATTCATCCCTACACCCTGGCATCGATGTGTGCCGGCCTTGAGGCCCATCAAAAGATGAGCTCAGCCGACCATCAGGAGCATCTGGTGCCTCTCAAGAAATTGCTGATCGGGACGTCGCTCGCCAGTGGTGGTTTTGTCAAATCGGTTGGATCACTTGAAGTGGACTCCTCCCTCCTGGGCCTTGCTACGCCGTATCGAGTCGTCGAACCCGACGATCCCCGCCTCCAAACAACGGTGGCCCGAATCGAGCACGAGCTGATGAACGGTGGCGGCCTTCACCGATACGGCGCCGACACTTACTACGGAGGTGGCGAATGGGTACTTCTGACCGCCTGGCTTGCATGGCACCATCGCCTGCTCGGAAATGGCGAACGAGCCCAAGCCCTGCTGCATTGGGTTGAGGAACAGGCCGACGACGAGGGCATGCTGCCCGAGCAGGTCACCGCCAGCCTGAACAACCCTGCGTACTACCCAGTGTGGGTCAATCGTTGGGGGCCTGTGGCCCAGCCGCTGTTATGGTCGCATGCGATGTATTTGATCGCCCAGCATGGCTGACGGGACCGCCACGAATGAAAGGCACCGCTGAATCGGGACATCGCTGAGAGTGGCAGCGATCCTCTTTGGTCGCACAAGTCGTCTCCCTTGGCGTTGAACCTGGCCATCATCTTCGAGCGCAACAGGATCTTCATCTATGGTGTCGTCCCAACCACTCGATTGGAGCGAAGGATGTCCGTGGCAGACATGGCAGGGTTTATCGAAGGCATTCCGAAGGGCGAACTGCATCTTCACATCGAGGGCACCCTGGAGCCGGAGCTGAAGTTCGAGCTGGCTGCTCGTAACGGAATCACGCTCCCGTACAAGACCGTCGAAGAGGCGATCGCCGGGTACAACTTCGACTCTCTCACCTCGTTCCTCGTTGGCTACTACGAAGGCATGGGAGTGCTGATCGAGGAGACGGACTTCTACGACCTCGGCATGGCTTACTTCCGTAAGGTAGCCGCCGAGAACCTGATCTACGCCGAGATCTTCTTCGATCCGCAGGGGCACACGAGCCGCGGAGTGCCGTTTGCCAACGTCATCACCGGTCTCGACCGGGCTCGGCGAGATGCCGCCAGCGAACTCGGGGTAGAAGCACAGCTGATCATGTGCTTCCTTCGAGACATGAGTGCCGACTCGGCGATGGAGACCCTCGAACAGGCCGAGCCCTACAAGGACCTCATCATCGCGGTCGGACTCGACTCGGACGAGAGGGACAACCCTCCAATGAAGTTCAGGGAGGTTTACGACACGGCTCGCACCCAGGGGTATCACATGACGATGCATTGCGACGTGGATCAAAGAAACACCACGGAGCACATACGACAGGCCCTCTTCGAAATAGGAGTGGAGCGAATCGACCACGGGGTTAACTCACTCGATGACGATGCGCTGACCCAAGAGATCATCAAGCGCGGGATGGGGCTGACCGTGTGCCCGATCTCCAACATCCAGGTCGTTCAGAACAGCAAGGCCGCAGAGATAAAAACGATGCTCGACAAAGGCATGCTGGTCACGGTCAATTCCGACGACCCCGCCTACTTCCAGGCCTACATCACCGACAACCTTAAGATCGCCCAATCGGAGGGGGGGCTTGACCGGGAGGAGGTGGTGCGTCTGGTCCGCAACACCTTCACCATCTCCTGGGCGCCCGAGGAATCCAAGGCGATGCTCTTACGGCGGTTGGATGACTACGTGGCCGCTAACGCTTGACCCGTCGCGGGCCTTCTGAATCGCCTCCCACACCCGCCCCGCGGTGAGCGGGAAGCTGATCGAGGTGACGCCGAACTCTCGTAAGGCGTCGTGAACAGCATTGAGGATCGCAGGGGGGACTCCAATGCAGCCAGCCTCGCCCGATCCCTTCACTCCGAGCGGGTTGGAGGGTGCTGGGTGAACCAGCCGTCGAGTTTCGAGAGGGACATGTTGTGTCGAGCTGGGGATCAGGTAGGTCACAAGGTTGGACGTGAGCAGCTGTCCGTCGTCGTCATAGATGATCGACTCCAATAGGGCCGAGCCGACGCCCTGCATTACTGATCCGCGAGTTTGGCCCTCGACCACCATCGGATTGAGCACATTTCCGCAGTCGTCGACCGCGACAAGACGAAGAAGCTTGACCTCACCCGTCTCGAGTTCTACTTCCACAACGGCAACGTAGGCACCGTACGGAAATGTCTGGGCGTGAGGATTGAAGTCTTCCTCGGCGGACAACTCGATCCCAAGACGCGCTGCTTCTGCCGCCACCGCTCCAAGCGAGACGGCAGAGCCCGGCGAACCTACGACCTGGAAGGAGCCGTCGACCAGCTCGAGGTCTGCCTCGGCCGACTCGAGCATCTCGGAGGCGACCTTGGCAGCGAGGCGACGTACCTCAATCGCCGTGTTGTAGACGGCGGAGCCACCGAGTTGGGCCGACCTGCTGCCGAAGGTCCCGGTGCTGGAGGCGACCTCGTGAGTGTCGCCTGCCCAGAACACAATCCGGTCCGGTGGCACCGAGAAGACGCTCGCCGCGATCTGGGGCCACACGGTCCGATGCCCTTGTCCGGCCGCGGTCGACCCGGTCCGGACGACTATCGAACCGTCCTCTCTCAGTTCGATCTTGCCGTACTCACTCGATCCGATGGCACCGCCGGCTCTCTCTATAAACGTGCCGATTCCGATGCCGATCGGGTCGCGACCAGTCAGGCGCCGCTCATCCTGTTCCGCACGCCATCTTTCGATCTCGACCGTCTCGAGGGCCAACTCCAGCGCTTGTAGATAGTCGCCCGAGTCGTAGATCGCCCCGGTCTTGGTTGTGAACGGAAGCGCCGAGGAGGGGATGTAGTTCTTCCGTCGGACGTCCTCCGGTTTCATGCCGAGTTCGGAAGCGAAGGCGTCGACCGCCCGCTCGATGGCGATGGCTCCCTCCGGTCGACCGGCTCCTCGATAGGGGCCCGTCGGTGCTTTGTTGGTGACTGCAACCACCGACCGGGCTTGGAGATAGTCGATGTCGTAGAGCCCTTGCGAGACATATGCCGTGAAAGAAGAGACTCGGGCGCCGGTGTAGGGATAAGCTCCCAGGTCACCGAGGATCTCGAAGTGAGCCCCTCTGATCCGCCCGTCGCGATCGCCGCCGATCCGGACTTTGATCGACTGGCCACGGCCGTGGGTTCCCGACATGAGCTGCTCGCGCCGGCTTTGGATCCAGACCAATGGCCTCTGCAGCCGATGCGCAACGGCTGTCACCACCGCGTATTCGGCATAGAACTGACCCTTGGTTCCGAACGCGCCACCTACGTCAGGTACCCGGACTCTGATCATCGACGGTTCCAATCCCACCATCGCCCCCAGCTGAGCCGGGAGTCGCCCCGGGGCTTGATGACCACACCAAACCTCGAGACCTTTGCCGCCTGGCCTGACGAGGATCGTCAGCGGCTCGATTGTGACCGGAGACAGTCTTGGTATGTCAATCTCGACTTCGGTCTCTTGCTCGTAGGTCGGGGCCAAGCCTGAACTGCCCACTGTCTCGTCGTGGACGAGATTCGTTCCGGCTTCCGGAAAGAGAATGGTCTTGTTCTCGAGCGCCGACCGTACGTCGGTCACTGCGGGCAACGAATCGAACTCCACCCAGATCAGTTCGGCCGCATCCACAGCCTGTCGGGCGGTTTCGGCAACCACCACTGCGATGGGTTCGCCGACATGCCGGACCCGGTCCCTGGCCAGTGCCGGCTGACCCATGCCGATCGCTGGGGGAGCGCCGGCACCCTGTGTGGAGGGGAGGTTGGGCAGGTTGAGAGAATCCGCGCGGTAAGCCGTTACGACCCCGGGCATCGCAAGGGCTTCGTCCAGCGACGGCGGCTCGAAGGTCCCGTGGGCTATCGGGCTCCGCACGAAGGCACAGTGGAGAGTGTCGTGTTCGATGAGGTCAGCGATGAACGATCCGGCCCCGGTTACCAACGGACCGTCTTCGAGCCTGCGGGTCAGAGGGCGGTGGTTGGTCACCAGATGGCGCCCAGCCGCACCGTATGAGGCGGAGCTGTCAAAGTCATGAGATCGGGACTTTACGGGCCTGAATTCGTGTCCCCGGCAATGGTGTCAACTCTGGTCCAGCTCCTCCCGAAGGGCTGACAGAACCTCGATCTCGATGAGATCCTTGGGTCGACTGGCAGCTCGTTTCATCCTGATCAGGTCTTCGAGGTCGCAGACCATGACCTTTAGATCTGCCAGGTCCATTTCGACCGCCGTTGCTACGAGATCGTCGAATCCGTTGGTGCCGCTCGGAGTCCCGAGCACGTCCAGGTTGCCGGCGTCGGTAACAAACGTGAACGTGTCGCCGTTGGCGAGCGCGGCTGCGTCGTGTTGGAAAGGCACGTCGTTATCTACACCACGCAGGCGGGCTCGAAGCGACCGTAGAGCAGACGCCAGTCGTTCGAGGTTCTCCGGGCTGTCGCGGTAGCAGACATCAATGTCGTTGGTGACGGTAGGGGATCCCCAGAGCCGGCCGGCGATCCCTCCGATCACGACGAACTCGACGCCATACGCGTCAAGGGTTCGGAGGGCGCGAACCGGATCAAAGGCCGGTGGTATCACGACCGGACCAATCTCTCCAGGTTGTTCGCCTCTTCGGCCGCCAAATCGAGCCGCTCTCGAGGGCTCATATGAAGCAGCTCACGGATCGCCGACCGGTCGAGACCTGACGCTGGTCGCACTTCGAGGGTGAATCCGCAAGCGTTGATCATCAACATGAGAGTGTCGACGCGGGGGACAACTCGCCCTGACTCGATCCGGGCAATGGCGGGTTGGGGAACGCCAATCTTGGTGGCCAGAGCCCGCTGACTGAGGGCGGCTTTCCGCCGGCAATAGCGAAGGATCCGTCTGACGTTCATTTCGGGAATGATAACAGAAACGATATCAGATCAGCCAGGTAATGGACCAATTCCTCTAGCCCCTCGATGGTGCATGGGTGACGATTGGCGCATGCCTACAGAAAGGACCGGCAGGCACGGCGGTAAGCCGCGAACCTAAGGTTATAGGCCGCTGAAAGCGCGGCAGATTGCCTTCAGATTGTCCGCGCGAGCCCTTTTCACCCCATTGTCACCCTCACCTGGTGGGTGGCGCCGTCGTCGACCAGCATGAGCTCGGAGTCCGGGGGAAGGTCGACGCCGTCGAGGGTCAAGGCGATCACTCCCTTGGTGGCCCCGTTGGGGTTGATGACCTGGACCTCGTAACGAGAGGCGTGGTAGCGGAAGGCGATGTCGAAACCTCTCCAGGCGCGGGGAATGCACGGGTCGATCACGAGTCGGGTCCCTCGCAAGCGAAAGCCGAGGATCCACTCCACTCCCGCCCGATACATCCACCCGGAGGAGCCCGTGTACCAGGTCCATCCTCCCCGGCCGACGTGGGGGGCCTCCGAATAGACGTCGGCGGCTGCCACGTAAGGCTCGACCCGGTACCGGTGAATCCCGGCTCTGGTGCTGGCGTGGTTGATTGGGTTGAGCAGTCCGAAGAGCTCGCCCGCCCGGTCACCGTCGCCCAGCGTCGCAAAGGCGATCACGCACCAGATGGCGGCATGGGTGTACTGGCCCCCGTTCTCGCGGACCCCGGGCAGGTATCCCTTGATGTAGCCAGGATCGACCTCCCAGGTGTCGAAGGGCGGGGTGAATAGGCGGACCAAGCCATCGCCGCGATGGACCAGATACTCCTCGACCGACGCCATCGCCCGGCGGGCCCGGTCTTCAGGAGCGCCGCCGTGGATCACCGCCCAGGATTGGGCGATCGAGTCGATCCGGCACTCGGGGTTGACCGACGATCCGAGCGGCATCCCGTCGTCGAAGAATGCCCGCCGGTACCAGTCGCCGTCCCAGGCCTCGATCTCGAGGCTTTCCCGGATCTGAAGGGCGGTCTGGCGCCAGGCGGTGGCGAGATTCGACTTCCACAGTCCGTCGGCGATATCGGCGAATCGTCTCAGATTGGCTTCCAGGAACCAGCCGAGCCAAACACTCTCCCCCCGCCCTTCCCGTCCGACCCGATTGAAGCCGTCGTTCCAGTCGCCGGTCCCGATCAGAGGCAAGCCGCGGCTGCCGAGCATGGTCGAGGCACGATCGAGGGCCCGACGACAATGATCGAAGATCGTCCCGTCGGTCGGAGAACGTTCCGGGGTGAAGTAGACCTCGTCCTCGCCGGGTTCCAGTGTGATCCCCCGCAGGTAGGGCACCACCTCGTCAAGCAAGTCCATGTCGCCCGTGACCTCGACGTAATGGGCGACGGCATAAGGGAGCCACACGTAGTCGTCGGAGATCCGGGTTCGCACGCCCTTGCCCGACGGTGCATGCCACCAGTGGAGAACATCTCCTTCTTCGAATTGATGAGCCGCGGCCCGCAACAAGTGCTCCCGGGCAACGTCGCGCATCGGCGCTACCAGCGCCATCACGTCCTGCAGTTGATCGCGAAAACCAAAGGCACCGCCGGCCTGATAGAAGGCTGTGCGGGCCAGCACCCGGCAGGCGAGAGTTTGATAGAGCAGCCACTGGTTGATCATCAAGTCGAAGGAACGATCAGGGGTCTTGACCCGCAACGCACCGAGAATGTCATTCCACCTGGTTGCCACTTCGATTCTCACGTCTTCTGTCCTGGTCCGGCGATAGCGCTCGACCAGAGCCCGCGCCTCCTGTTCGTCCTTGCCCTGTCCGAGTACGAAGGTCACCTCGATCTCTTCGTTCGGAGCGAGCACCATGCTGCGTTGTATCGCCGCACATGGATCAAGCCCCGCCCCGACTGTTCCCGACAGCTTCCGGCTTCTCTGGAGCGCCGCCGGCTGGTCGACGCTGCGGTGCCGTCCGAGGAACTCGGACCGGTCGCAGGTGGCGCTGATGTCGTCGCCGACCCCGAAGTCGGCGAAGGCAACCCTCTGTCCGAAGTCGACGTTCCACGGGTTGCGCGCCAACAAGGCCCCGGTGGCCTCGTCGCGCTCGGTCACTATCTGGCTCGTCGCCACCGATCTGGTGGTCCCGAGCACCCACTCGACATAGGCCGTAACCGACAGCCGGCGGCGGCGGCCGGTCAGGTTGCGAAGCCGCAAGCGAGAGATCTTGACGGGGTCCTCGAGCGGCACGGTCTGATGGAGGTGAAGGGCAATGCCCCGCGAGGTGTGCTCGAATTCGGAGTAGCCGGGTCCATGTCGGGCCAGATAGGCGGACCCGTGGTCTCTGATCGGTAACGCAGTCGGTCCCCACACTTCGCCGGTCTCCTCGTCACGCACATAGAGCACCTCGCCCGGGCGATCGGAGACGGGATCGTTGGACCACGGAGTCAACTGGTTCTCGCGGCTGTTCTCCGACCAGCTGTACCCGGAGCCCGACTCGGAGACGCAGAATCCGAAGCGGGAGTTGGCGACGACGTTGATCCAGGGGGCCGGCGTCCATTGACCCTCGCCCAGGATCACCACATATTCCTTGCCGTCGGCGGCGAAGCCGCCGAGCCCGTTGTGAAACTCAAGCTCGGGCCGCGGTTGACGCCCGTCGACTTGATCGGCTGTCGCCGGCCGCGGTCGGAGGAGCGGGGCTAGCGGCTCCGGAGGCCGCCGGGCGAGCTGGTCGGCGAGAGTCCCGTGATGGCTCAGCAGGACAGCCCGCGCCGCCGCCTGGAGGGTGGTCCGATCGGCGGGGGTGAGCATCGGGCCATTGAGGACGAAGACTCTTCCGTCGGATGCCTGCCCGATCCCGTGGCCGGCCTCCCTGATCAGTTCCTCGATGGCCTGCTGCAGGTCCTCGAGGTACGAATCCGGTTTCTCGTTGATGATCACGAGGTCGGCGAGCAGGCCTTTCATCCGCCAGTACTCCTGCGCTCGCAGGAGGTCCCGAACCAGACCTCGTTCTTCCGGCTGATCAATGCGGACCAGGACGATTGGATGGTCTCCCGAGATTCCGTGCTTCCACAAGCCCGCTTGGCTGACCGAGGCAACGTTGTTCTGACCCAGTGGAGTCCGTTGGGCCCGATCGGAGTAGATCAGCTTCCCGGCCAGCTGCTGAAACACGTGAGCCTGGTCGGGATCGATGCGGAGGTGATGGAGGCGAACCTGGGCCTGGGTCCAGGCCAGGGTCAAGCTCCGTTCGAACACTGCCGGGTCGGAGTACTTGTCGATCAGATCGAGGGCGTCGGGCCGGGTCCGGGCGACCACGGTCGTGAAGTCGAGGTGGGCGGTGGAGCCGGGCCGAACCCGCACCTTGCGTCGAAGGCTGAACACGGGATCGAGCACACGGCCGACCGAGTTCGACAACGGACGATCGATCGCCGCCGCCCGGTGAACCTGGTTTCCCCGTCCGAGAAAACGGGCTCGGTCGGTTTCGTATTGGAGCCCTCCCACGGGTTCTCCCGTCACGGCCAGGACATGGCCGACCCACACCCGTTCCTCTTCGACCGATCGTGGTCGGCGAGTGGCGAGGAGGGCGTCATGGCCGGCCACCGATTCGGTCTGCACGAAGAGGTTGGAGAAGGCGGGGTGAGCGGCGTCGGCTCGGGCCGACGCCAGGACCAGTTCGGCGTAGGAGGTGACCTCGATCTCCCTGGGCTCGGTTCCGAGATTCGTCAGGCTCACCCTTCGCACTTCGGCATCGTCCTCTTCGGACACGACCACCGTCAGGTGGGTGGAAATGGTGCCGTCACGACGCGAGATCTCGACCTTGTCCTCGGTCAGAGCCACCAGATATGAGTCTGGTTCAACCAGGGTCGGCTGGTAGCCGGCCGACCATGCCCGACCGGTCTCGGCCTTGACGAAGAAGTACGTCCCGTAGTTGTCGCGGGTGGGATCTTCCCGCCAGCGATTGACGGCCAGACCCTCCCACTGGCTGTAGCCGGAACCGGCCGCGGTGACAACGGAGGTGAAACGTCCGTTGGAGAGCATGTGGGTAACCGGGACCGGCCCGTGCGGTGAAGCGACCCGGCGGACGGCACCCTTGGCCTCCTCGAGAGGATGGGCGGCTTCGGCAACCTCCTCGGCTCGGGGGCGCGCTACCTCGAGGTCGCGGGGAACCCTCTCATGCAGCAACAACTCGGCTGCCCGCACTGCGGGCTCGGCATGAAACAGGTCTCTGACCAAACCGTTGAAAATGACATTGGCCAGGGAGACCAACGACATCGCCTGATGATGAGCCATGAACGCCCGCACCAGCACGGGCTCACCGTTCTCAGGCAGACGGGATGGAGTGAAGTCGAGGGCCTCGTAGTAGCCATAGGTGCCCATCGCTCCGAGTCCCTCGAGCCGGGCCAGGTTGGCTACGGCCATGCGGGGCTCGACCATCGCCGCCAGCATCGTCGCGTACGGGGCTACGACCAGATCCTCGCTGAGGCCTCGTTCGAAACCGAGCCCGGGAACTCCAAAGGCCTGGTACTGGTGGACGAGCCGGACATCGCGGGCGGCGTAGGCGGCCTCGGAGATCCCCCAGGGGACCTGACGGTCGTTGCCGTATTCGATCTGGCGTCGGACGACTGCCCGATAGGTGGTGTCGAGGATGCTCTCAGGAGGCGACCGCATCACGAGGAGCGGCATCAGGTATTCGAACATGGAGCCCGACCACGAGATCAAAGCGGCGTCCGCGCCCATAGGCGTCATCGACCGGCCGAGACGGAACCAGTGGCTGGGGGGAAGTTCGCCCTTGGCGATTCCGACAAAGCTTGCGAGACGGGCTTCGGAGGCGAGAAGGTCGTAGTGACTTTGATCGAGGGCGGAATCGCCGAGCCGGTAGCCGATGGACAGCAGTTTGTTGTCGGGATCCATCAGGAAGGAGAAATCCATCGCCGCCGTCACGTCGGCAGTCCAGGCGGCCAAGGCCTCGAGACGATCGACTAGTTGCTGGCGGCTGGTGGCATCTGCCAACAACTCCTGGTCCCGCAGGTGTCCTCGCACTGTTGACACCAATGCCTCCGCCCAAATGGCCAACTCTCCGGCCCCTTTTTCGGCGGCCATGGTGCGCGCAATGTCCGCCACGGTTTCGGCGTCGACGAGTATTTCGGCCAATCGGTCGGCCCCCATGGTCCCCCGGCTGTCGAGGGAGGCGACGAGGTCGACGAGCGTTAGGTCGAGTTCGCGGGGCGACACCACTCCGATCTCCAGATTCACGGCGAGGCGGTCGGCAGCCTCACGAATCAGGATTGCGTGGTCCCTGATACCGGCTGCAACCTCGAGCCCGGGCTCGACGAGTTGGAGGCGCCCGCACCCTTGCGACACGGCCAGGAGATGTCCTGCCAGGTTGCCGCTGTCAACCGTCGACACGTAACGGGGGTGGAGAGCCTCACCTGAGATGGTGTCGTACCAGTTGAGGAAGTGACCATTGAAACGCTCGAGCCGATCGAGGGTTGCGACCGTGGATTCCAGGCGCGACGCAGCTTCCTCGACACCGATCCACCCGAACTCCCGGGCCGACAAGACCGATAGCAAATACAGCCCGATGTTGGTGGGGGACGTGCGGTGGGCAATTTCGGCGGGGTCTTCTTGGAAGTTGTCCGGTGGCAGCCAGTTCTCCTCGCTGGTCACGAACTTTTCGAAGTAACGCCACGTACGCCGGGCTATCAGACGCAACACCCCCTGCTCGTCGACGGTCGGCAAGTCCGCGACTCGCACGGGGCGAGGGACGCTCGCCCGGTGGGCGATAAACGGAGCCAATACCCAGATCGCGGACCAGGCCAGGGCCGCAACAACGGCGTCCGGCTTGACGAGCGCGGCCCCGACCGAACTTGCCAGTCCGGTCACCATCGATGGCCCCATACGCTGGATGAAGGCATTTTGATCGAGGCCGAACCTTCGCTCGGCGTCCTCGGCAGTCACCCAATTCAGCATCCCCCGACGCGATACCAACAGGCGCCAAAGCGTCACGACGATGGCGTCGGTGATTCGCAGGGCCTGATGGGCGAGGAAGGCGGCTTGAAGCAGCAAACGTCCCAACGCCCGCCAGACATCGCTTCCCCAACGCCGGAGTCGCACTGCCCCGGGAGTTGTGGTGCGCCGCGGGATCATCCGTTCGAGCAGGGGCAGCAGACCCGGAAGGGCCATGGCGATGAGGATGAATCCGGTCCAGGGCCAGACCGGGACTCCCGGCACCAGGAACGCTGCGATCAGGGTGAACAACATCGCCGGGCCGCTGAGACTGCGCCGTAGATTGTCCACCATTTTCAAACGCGACACAGGGGGCAGAGGGCCGTGCCTGCCCAGAATCCACGGAAGCAATTGCCAGTCGCCCCGAACCCAGCGGTGTTGACGGGAGAGCGCCACCTCGTAGTGGCTTGGGAACTCCTCGAAGACTTCGACGTTGCTGACCAGGCCGGCCCGGGCGAAGCTGCCTTCGAAGAGGTCATGGCTCAGAAGAGCGTTCTCGGGGATCCGGCCCGCAAGCGCAGCTTCGAAGGAGTCGAGCTCGTAGATGCCCTTTCCTGCGTATGAGCCGACTCCGAAGAGATCCTGATAGACGTCGCTGACGGCGGCCGCATAAGGGTCGATGCCGGCAGGAGGGAAGAACACGCGCTGGAAGAAGCTGGTTCCACCCGCCCCAAGGAACGCCGTAACCCGCGGCTGCAGGACTCCATAGCCTTCCACCACCCAGCCAAGCGGTTCATCGACTCGAGCCCGGTTGAGGGGATGGGCCATCGTCGCCACCATCCGGGTCGCCGCCCCCGGTGGGAGACGCGAGTCGGCGTCGAGAGCGATCACATATCGCACTCGCTCGGGAGGCTCGTGGCCGGTGTCGATGAATGTCGTGTCCGCCGCTCCCCGGAGAAGACGGTTGAGCTCGTGGAGCTTGCCCCGCTTCCGCTCCCAGCCCATATGCCGGTCTTCACCCGGATTGAAGAGGCGGCGGCGATGGAAAAGCAAGAATCGATCGGCACCTCCAGGCCCCGGTCCATGTCGCCCGTTGAGCCTCTTCACCCCGGCCGTTGCTGCTGCCAGCAATTCGGCGTCGTCTTCCAACTCAGGCCCTTCGGCGTCCCTCCAATCGGTGACCAGCGCAAAGTGCAGCTCGCCGTCGGGGTTGGCCAGGTAGTGAACCTCGAGCCGCTCGACCAATTCGTCGACCTGTTCGGGCCGCGACAGCAACGCGGGGATCGCCACCAGGGTGCGAAGGTCGGCGGTCGGACCACGTCGCAACGCCAGCGACGGGAGCTCCTCAGGATTGGTGAGGGCGGCGACTGCCCGGTTGACGACCGTCACCCCGATGTCGGTGGCAGGTATCAGGGCCAGCAGTGCCAGCACCCATCGCCACGGCCATGAGCTCTCGATCGTCAGAAGTGGGACGACCAATGCCACGCCGGCGACCAGGGCGATCGAGCCGAGATAGGCGCCCGTCGCATGTCGCCTTATGAACCTGGCAATGCGCATCGCGGCTCCCGGGCGGAAGCCGATCCTGACCTCGAGGTGACTGCGGCCCTCACCGAGCAGGTAGTAGCCGGGATCGCGCTCGCGACGATCGGTCAACTGGGCGGTCGCCAGCGCGAGAGTTGAAATGGCGACGTCGAGCTCGGACGTTCCCGACTTTTTCGACAGTGCTTCGATGGTGTGGCGATAGCGATCCCGGGTGGCGAAGCTCATGTCGCTGTACGAGCTCTCAGCCGCCAGCACCCGATCGACCAGGCTCACTTCTTCAACGAAGTCGGCCCAGTCGAAGGAGTTGATGTGACGGAGGCTTGTCACGATGTTGCGGACTGTGACGTTGGAGGCTGCCTGTCGCCGGTGGGTTTCGTTCACTACGTCGTCGGGAGGCGTGCCTTCGTCTGCCAATCGATCCAGGAGCCAGGTAAGGCCGGGGGTGGCCTCGGGATCGTGGTCGCGAAGACGCAGAAGTAGCTGAACCGCAAACGGCTGGGGCAGGTCAGCCGAGCCGTAACGATCGAGGGCAGCTCGAGCATCGCCCGGTTCGCTGCTACCGACTCCGAGGAGGCCGTCGGCGATCTGGTTGGCATCTCGACGCAGTCTTCGGGCCCAGACGATCGCTTCGGCCATCCGGCGCAGGTTCTCGATGAGGATCAGGCGAAGGGTGATGGGGATGGCCCAGAGTTCACCGATCGTCAGGGAGTTCGTGTCCTGGTAGGCGGACACGAACCTGCGAAGGGCATCGGGATCGAAGCGGCTGTCGAGATGCGCCACATAGGCCCAGGCAATCCCGTAGACCCGTGGGTATCCGGCCAGATGTCCGGTCTTGGTCTTGGGCAGTTCGCGGTAATAAGAAGGAGGGAGGTTCTCTCGGATCTCCCGAAGCTGGCTCTCCACCAAATGGAAGTTGTCGACCAGCCATTCGGCGGCCGGAGTGAGCAGTGCCTCCTCGCGAATCGCCTTTGACAGTTCCCGGTACGACGACAGTAGGACCTCGCCGTTGTCCGCCAGCCGCCGGGCGATGAGCCGGAGCCGGCCCGGCCGCCCGCTCAGGTCCTGGGCCTCGGCCATGCTGCGGGCGTGCTGCTCGAGCCGTTCGACGCTGAACAGCTCCGCCCGGATGGGTTCGTCGATCGGCTCGAACCGTGAGCCTCGGGGCGTCGACACCACCGCACGCTACTTGCCTTTCCGCGCATCACCCGCGGCCTATAGGCCGCGGGTGATGCGCGAGAACGGAGGGATCGGGGTGTCAGCCCTGCCAGCTCAGCAATCTGGTCCCGTACATCTCGCCGAGGGGATCGGCGATCAATTCGATCCGGGCCCCATCGGGGTCGCGGAAATATACCGACACCTCGCTGTGGATGGCGTACTCGATCCCTGCCTGTTTGAGATTGCCCCGGAGTTTCTTCCATCGCTCCAGCTCGACCGAGATCGCCACGTGATGAAGCCCGCCCAGGACCTCGGCGTAGGGACCGAGGTCGAGGCCGGGGAAGTCGAAGAACGCCAGCGTGTTGCCGTGACCGAGATCGAAGAAGAAGTGGTTGGAGCCCTCGTAGTCGCGGTTCTCGAAGATCTCGATCAGCGGGAATTCGAGGACACCCTGATAGAACTGCACCGTCTGCTCGACGTTCGAAGACAGCAAGGCCACGTGGTGGATTCCGCGAGCGGACGGAGCCGGCCGCTTGTTCTCTTCTACCAGGTAGGTATCGACGATCCGTTTCCGCTCCGCTGCGATCCGCTGCAGCTCGATGTCGGGCATCAGGCTGACTCAGATCCGAAAGAAGGAGTTGAGGAAGCGCTCGGCAAGGGCACCGTCGCCGCGCACGGTGCCGCCGTTGAGGCGTCCATAAGACGAAAGGACCAAGGTGGCGGGGTCGTATTCGATCACCGCCGGCAGGCCATCGACGTTTCCCTCCTCCACCCCGACTCCGGCGGGGCTCACCGACACCCGGCGGCCCCCTGAGTTGTGGCCGCCATTGACCTGGATCCCGATCGTGTAGGGCTCGGTGTCGGGCGGAACGGAGGGTGTGGACATCCACAGGATGAAGGCCAGCGGGACCAGCAAGTCGGCCGAGTCACCGTCGAGGAGGTGACCTTTGCCGGTCCCCTCCCTGATGTCCCAGCTGTGCACTCCGTAGTCCACCAACTGGAAGAGCGGGTAGAACGCAGCCGGGAGCTGGCCCATGAACTTGTGTGGCACCAACATTCCAGCCCACTCACTGTCGTTGAGGTCCTTGGCGACGCCGAGCATTCGATCCAGAGCTTTGCGCAGCCGGTCAAGAGCCTCCGATTGCGACAGAGAGCGATGCGAACGGGCGCCCTCGTCGACGTGGCGCGCCATCTCGGGGAGCCCGAGATTGGCTGGGCCTTCGCCTTTGCCCCGGGCGCCGTCAAAGGAAATGAAGTAGGTCTCGGTCGTGTCGATCAGATGACCGATGACGTCACGGACCTGCCAGTCGCCGGCGCCGGTTGGTGCTTCCCAGCGATCGGGGTCGGCCGCCAACTTGAACATTCCCTCAGCCTCGCGCTGCCAGGCTTTGGTCATGTTCGCCCTTGAACTCGGGTCCATGAAATTCCACTCACTCATTGCCGGTCCTCCTCATGCTCCACCAGCGGTCCGCGGCCTCTGAACGAGCGCGGTCGACACGCCGAAGAACCATCTCGCGCCAGTACTCAGCGGTCAATCCCACATTTGAGCGTTCTCCACCTGGCCACCCCCCTCAAATGAGGGGGGTGACCAGCCTGGGGCGAGCCAGATGCGGGTGGCGGCCGCGGGAATCGAGGGCCATACTGCGCCAGTGGTGACGGCGCCCGTTCATGCGCCGGTATCGGACCGGCGGCGAGAAGATCTCCTGGAGTTGTGCATGATCGCCCTGCCGACGCCGACTTTCTAGAGGAGCTCGAGCGAAGACTTCGACGGCTGGTGCCGTTCGACGCTTCGCTGTTCGTTGCCACCGACCCGGCCACCACCCTCCCTGCTCCACCGGTCCGCCTCGACAGCGTCGACGAGGAATGCCACACGTTCTGGGAACGGGAATTGCTCATCGAGGACGTACTCTTGTATCGAGACCTGGCCCGGCGACCGGTTCCGGCCGGGACCATGCAAGTCGCGACTGAAGGTCATCCCGGTCGTAGCACTCGCCACAGAGAACTGAATGAGCCCAACGGCTTCGACGACGAACTGCGAGTTGCCTTCCGAGGCCGATCCGGTTGTTGGGGGGTCGCCAGTCTGTGGCGACAGCGAGGCCGACCTCACTTCACCGAGAACGAGGTGACAACGATGGCCCAGCTTGCTTCGACGATCGGCCGGGCCTTTCGCCGCGGGGTGCTGGAGGAGCGGATCAATTCGGAGACCGTTCCAACGGGTCCCGGATTGCTGGTATTCAGTCCGACCGGGATTCTGGAATCGCTCAACGAGGATGCCGCCGGCTGGCTGACCCAACTGTCCCGCGAGCCTGACCGACACACCCGTCACGGAGTGCTGATTCCCACCGAGGTGTATTCCGTGATGTCCCAGGCCCGCGCCGTCGCCTCCGGGCGATCGGCGGCGCCGGCCCGCACTCGGGTGAGGACACTCAACGGAGGGTGGTTGGCGTTGCACGCTTCGTGCCTTCGCGATGGTGATGGGCAGTTCGGCGATACGGCTGTGGTCATAGAACCTGCCCACGCTTCCGAAATCGCACCCATGATCGTGCAGGCCTACGAGTTGACTGAACGCGAACAGGACGTCACGCGGATGATCGCGCAGGGGTTGAGCACGGCGGAGATTGCCGAGGCTCTAATGCTTTCGCTCCACACCGTACGGGGCTATGTCAAAGCGGTGTTCGAGAAGATCGGTGTCGCCAGTCGCGGAGAGCTCGTCGCACGTCTGTTTGCGGACCACTATTACGAGCCGCTGCACCGTTAGACGAAGATCAGTCATTGCCTGCTTGTTTGATGGACGCCGCCACCAATTCTCAAAGCACGTCGATGTCGACGTCTTCGAGCCGCTTCACATAGAGGCAACCTTTTCCGGTGGAGTGAGGACCGAGGCGGGCCAGCAGCTCCCCGAAGGATGCGAGAGCACCGGTGACGTAGATCGTCAGGTTCTGCTTGCGCGGTGAGAAACCAACGGTGAACCAGTCGAGTTCGTGGCCACTCTCATAACGAAGTCGTCGTGCACGAAAACCGACGATCGAGTCGCCCCACATCTGGCTCGGCTCACTAGTCACCGATTCCATCAATGTTTGCAAGGCGATTGCGTCGGACCGTCGCTTTGGGTCGGAGACCGTCTCCAGAAATTCGTTGACGTTGTCGTCATTTGGTCGAGTTTTCAGCTCTGCCATCGCGGGGATTCTATTGAGGTCGCGCTCATCTTTTTGTCCCTTCTTCATCTTCGTGCGCTCGTCCTTGAGACCACGCAAAGACGCACTTGAAGAGAGCGAAACACAAATGAGAACGTCACCTCCGATGAGCGTGCGTAAGCGAATTCATGCTGCTTAGGTACGGGCCGTCGGCGCTCCCCTATCCCTCACACTTGAACCAGTCGACCGGAATCAAGTACGAACCCCACTAACTAGTCCAGCGACAAAGTCGCGACTTCCAGGGTTCATAAGCGTTCGGACTTGCCGATACAAATTTGTCCAAGGAAGGGAAGATCGTGCAAAGAATCGCCTCCGCAGGTGTCTTGCTTGTTGCTTTGGTGCTGTCACTCCTGGCAATAGGCAAGTTGAATTCGGGGCCCGTTTCGGGTGCCACTACCAGTAGCAACGACGTGGTGTCGGTTGCCGCCAACAGCGACAGTGCCCTCGTCGCTGAGTATCCGATCGTTGGTCAGGACGCGCTGGTCCGTGTCTTCGGTCAAGTCGCCGTCCAAACCACCGTTGCCGGGGTTGCGGCATTGAACGTCCCACCGGCAATAGATAGTCGGTACACACGACCTCCGACTACCACGACCCGGCCTTCGAACACGAGCACAACCGCTCCTCCGACGACGACCACTACTCGACATCAGAACCCAACAACCACCACCATCCTCCCGACGACCACCACGACGCGCGGTCCGGGTACGACTACGACGGCAGCGCCGGCCACGACCACAACAACATCGGGCCCGTTGCCGACGCCATCGGGCGAACACTTCGTCACGTTGCTTTCGGGCGTTAACGCATCCGGAACCAATGACTGGTGGTGGGATGCCAACTACTTCCGCAACCTCCCCTACGCCTCCGGCACCGGCTGGACCGACGGAGATCGGAGCGGGTATCGCTGCTTCTATGCCTTCTTGCTGAATCAAGGTCAAGTGGTCGGAAGAGTTACCTTTACGCGAGTTCCTGGTGCGGACTCTTACGCCTCGATCAGCGACAAGTACATGGTCGAAGGCGAGCGGTACTACAACGGAAGCGTGGCTCCGGCGAATGCTCCGAAAGAGCTCGGCGAGTGCCCGGCACCGATGGCTGACTACACGCCGTTCACCGGACCTAGCCAAAAGCCAACGATTACATACAGCCTGAATGGAGCGCTACTTGAGGTCCGCAACTACAAGACACTGGAGGTGGGTTCGGGCATCACGTTCCAGCAGGTCGCTTCGACTGACGACCGTGTCACAGTGGTCGCCTACTTCAACAACCTCCC
>JANMST010000298.1:0-12189 GCA_031389635.1 Acidimicrobiia bacterium
CCCTCAGTTCGGATCGATGCGAGTAGGCGGGTTCCGACAAGCGCGTTGCTCGAATTCATTGAGCGCCTTCAGCATGAGCCTGGCTCGGGACAAAGCGTGGGGTGAGTTCGATGCGGGTGGCCGCTGCCACGGACATTCGAAGGGACGAGCATTGAGCATCCACTCGCGAAATACTTCGAAAGGGCGAGTACACGAAGTTCGTTTGCGCGGGCCTGATGGGCGCGAAGTGTCTCGTACTTTCCGAACCAAACGCGAAGCTACCGAGTACGAAGCCTCACAGCGCACAGCGAAAACTCGGGGAGCTTGGGTTGATCCTCGAGGAGCGAACGTCACCTTGGCCGAGGTTTCCAGCGAGTGGCTGAAAAGCAACCCGGCCAAGCGTCCGTCTACCAAGGCTCGAGATGCAAGCGCGCTTCGGGTCCACGTCCTACCGAGCCTGGGGAACCACAGGATCGGCTCTCTGACCCCAGGTGACGTGCGTGCTCTGGTGGCCGATTGGTCGGCGAGAATGGCGCCTCGAACGGTTCGCCGGACATATGGAGCATTGCGTGCGGTCGTCAACTATGCCGTTCTAAATGATCTGATCGGGCGATCACCTTGCAGAGGCATCAAGCTTCCTGCCATCGAACCAGCCAAGGTGACGATCCTCGAGCCAGTAGATCTTGTTCGCTTGGCACATTCGATGGCGGGTGAGTTCGCGCCGATGGTCTGGCTTGGAGCGGTACTGGGCCTTCGCTGGGGTGAGGTCGCCGGGCTCCGGGTTGGACGAGTCGATCTCTTGCGACGGACCATCACCGTCGCCGAGCAGGTAACCCGGGGTGCTGGTGGTGTTGGGTTCGTCAGTCCACCGAAGTCCGCTGCCGGCCGCCGGACCCTGTCCATACCAGTGGACCTAGCAAACCTTCTCAGCAAGCATCTTGCCGACCGTGGACTCACTGGTGCCATATCCAACGCGCTCCTATTCGCCGGAGCTGGCGGCAGGCCACTCGACTATTCCAACTGGCGACGGCGGGTCTGGTTGTCGGCTGTGGAACTTGCCGGCTTGGACGGCCTCGGGTTCCATGACTTGAGACGTACCAACGCTACAGCGATGGTCCTCGATGGCGTAGATGTGAAGACTGCACAGGCCCGACTCGGCCACTCCGATCCCCGATTGACCCTGGCGATCTACGCCCAGGCGACCGGCGAGGGTGACAGGTCGGCAGCTGAGAAGCTGGGTGCTCGATTGATGACTCCCGCGAAGGATTCAGAAGGCGCCGAGAACACCGCGGCCGCATCGACGCAAAACTTGCGCCGATTCCGCGGTGCCAACGCGGCGCAGATGAGCACGGTTTTACAAACCAGAGTTCCTGTCGTAGAGCCCTGACAGCCACCTTCCGCGACGGCCGGATCTGAACCATCGGCGTTAGCGACGGACCGCGATGAATGTCGATGGTCAGCAATGGAGGCGGGATAGCGCATGATTCTCTACTAGCAACGGAAGCCCGGCTATGAGTTCAATGGCGACCGCCGACCGCGGCATGCCCTGCACGAGCCAGCAACTCGGACAGCTGGAGCTGGGTCTCCCCCCGGATTCGGCTTGGGGACTTTGCCTTCTTGGCGAATCCGACGAACGGTCCTACTCAAAGGGGACTAGATCCGGAATGGTCATTGCGATTCTCGTGAGGTTGGCGTAGAACGGTGTTGAAAGGGGGAATCAGCAGGCTGTTTGTCCGACGGACTAGCCGGAAACCGTTGCATTCGTCTGGAGGTCGCGCTATTGAGACCAGTCACGCATTCACTCGTCCCCAGGCCAAACCCGAACGCTGTGGGTGCCCGGTATTCCCGGCTCGTAGTGGTGTCGCTGGTTGTGGTCTTTGTCATCGGGCTTCAGGCTGGCGCAGCCCTAGCGGCGAATCTCCTGCCGGATCGTTGGTACCCGGGCAACGACGTCAACGTTTCATTTAGCCATGTCCTACTGGAGCCTCTGACTCACGTGGCGGCGCATTCAGCCGACGATACCGACGTCGAACCAACTGAACTCTCGACGACTCTTTACCACGACCAAACGAACAAGGAAGTCGAAATCTACGACAGCAACTACAACGATCCACGATATGGATGGTACGAGTGTCACGGATGGACCACGGATAGTCACTCGTCACCTCACCGACACTGCAATGACGGTCATGTACACATAGATCTCGTTAACCCACCAGGCGGCGTTTGGGACCAGGCTGAGATGAACTCGTTGGTCTGTGAAGAGGTGGGTCACGCCGTGAATCTGGCTCACTCTTCAGACGCTAATTCATGCATGAGCCAGAGTTTCGCGCTCCAAGATTGGTCCGGCCACGATGATATAACCGTTAATGGATACTATCCATGACAGCACTGGTCACCATAGGAAACCGTAAAACCACGATGGATTCGACATACGAGGAACCTATATGATTTCAGGATGGCGAAAGGTCAACCCATGGGCCCTTGTGGCACTCGTTGCATTTGGTGGTGTGGTGGTCGGCGCGACTGCGGTGACCTTTACAACCGATGCCGCGACCTTGAGGCGAGGCTCCACTGAGAGTGTTGCGCTACCCACCGAGTCGTTAGGCCGGGAGAAGCGTCCAGTGTCGAGCCTTCAGGAGTTGCTTACTTATTCTCAGCTAGCCATCGTTGGCAAGGTTGTTGAGGTTTCACAGGGTCGAGTTGCCGGTGAGCCCGAGTTGGGAGAGCAGGGCCTGGTTCGGTACCACGATGTCCAATTGGAGATAGAGGAGATCCTGCTTCCAGCCGTCGGCTTTGAGGCTGGGTTCGATGTCGGAAGTCCGGTTCTCTTGGAGATGTATTTCGACCCGGGCGCTACCGCAGGAGCCCTCCTAGCTGTCGACAGCGCATGGTGGCAACCCGAAAGCCACTCCGTGTTTTTTCTCCGAGCAGCCGACAATCCAGCCCAAGCAGGACCCCGGGTACTGACGGGTGAGAGCCGACTTTGGCTCGCGGCCCTTCCCGGTATGTATTACCTGCCTGATGGCATCGACGGAAGGACAATGTCGACGTCGACAAGCTCCCTAAGCGAGTTGGTCGGCGTCACGGTGCCCGCAATCGAGGCAACCGTACAGATCGAGTCACCCTAGTTAGCTCCGTGTCCGGCGGTCGCTCCGACCGAAGGACGCTCCGTAAGGGGAAGCACAGGGTCTAGGCCGGGGAGTTCGACAACGTCCGACTCACTAACTGCGACGGCCATGTTGCTCAAGCCGCCGGCTATGTACGTTCAGGCGATCCGGGAGGGAGACGAAGCCGACGCCGGGGAAACAGGGCTCGCCTAGTGACATCGTCGAAAGGTCGGGAGGTGATAAGCCCACCACCTGGGAGTTGGGGACGGGACTCTGCGAACCATCCATGCATGACCCGGAGCGACCAAGACCATGATGCACCGCGGCTGGTATCGACCGACGGAGCATGTCCGACCGACGGAGATCCGACCGACGGAGTGCCCGACCGACGGAATCCCGACCGACGGAATCCCGACCGACGGAACTACCGCGGGATAAACGCGGGCTGGATCCGGTGCGGTCCGGTCAGGGCCCTTGTGTCAGAGCCCTGACCAGCACCTTTGTGGTCGGGACGGCGGGACTCGAACCCGCGACCTCAGCGTCCCGAACGCTGCGCGCTACCAAGCTGCGCTACGTCCCGATTGTTGGAGATGTTAGGGCCAGCGGCCGGCAATCCCCGATCCGGTGGCGATCTGGGTCGGCCGACCAGCTAACCACAGGGGTCTTCGTCGCTGGACAACGAAAGAGCCGCATGGACGTCGGGCCAAGAACTATTGGATGGTTTCTGTTGCGCCCGCTACAGGCTGCTCCTCGTCGGCCACCTTGAACGGCAGCCCGATCTGGATACTTAAGGCGATCAGGCCTCGGACTGCCGTCCGCTGATCCTCCGGTGATGCCCCATCGAAGCGTCCCTTGGCAACGCCCATGTACAGCGCCCGCCGTAGCGGTCGGTAGGCACTGGCAGCGACGAGGGCGGCGGGGTGGCCGGACAGCGCCTCCTGAAGGCAACCCAAACGCTGGCGGAGCGTCAGATCAGGGAAGGTATCGCCGCTTTCGACCGCCGCCATCAGGACCCGCCGATCGACCATGATTGCGGCTGCAGCCGCAATCAGCACTGCGGCCACTACGAGCAGGCCTCTGCCCAAAACCGAGTAGGCGGCCTGGGCCCAACCGGCCACCACATCAAGTCGAGTCGCTGTGAAGATCTCATTGGCAAGACCGTGATCGATGATGACCACGATGAGAGCGGTGATCGGGAGGATCACCACTCGTGGCCAACGGGCCCTCCACATCATCGCCAGTCCGATCGCCGCCCCGACGAGGGCGGTCCACAGGGCGTGGCCGCTGACATAGGCGCTGGCCCCCGGATCGGCGTCGATCATCGGGAACAACCAACTCCAGGGAGCAACACCACCGAGCCCGCTGACACGCAGCGCCTCGGCAGTCGCGTCCTCGTGGAAGGTGAGCCCCCAGCCCACCAGGTAACCGAGGACGAGCCCGTCGCTCGCTCCGGGGTGCCCGATCCCGGACCGGATTGCCATCCAGAGCACGGCCGCAACCGGTCCCGCCTTCAGCAGTTCCTCGATGAGCGGGGCCCACACCGTGTCCTTGATGCCAGAGCCTCCGAACAGGTCGCCGATGAGGAGGGCGGTCCCATAACAGAACAGGGCTCCGATCAGCCATGCGAGGAGGAGCGTGGGGGCTCCGACGGTTCGGGTGTTCGACGTGACGATGAGCAGCAGGATCAAGGTGTAGACGTAGGGAGCTGTATTGCTCACCAACAGCCCAAAGCCGCCACTCAAGAAAATGCCGACGTTGGCGAGCAGCACAAGCAACGCCAACCCCAGCCCGGCCCACAGCGCGATCCGCCGTATCTGGCTCAATTTCCGAAGAGCAATCGGCGTTGCTGGGGGATTGGGATGTTGGGATTTTGACCATTGAACAGGCCCCCAACCTCTGGGGCGATCGCAACACCCGTGTGCGACACTTTGCGGCCTCCGATTTTGACGTTGACGTCGACGATCGGACCGGTTGGGCTGCTCCCCGGCGCGGCGCCGACGTCGACGCCTGTCTTGAACCCGGGCGGTCCAGCCCCGTAGCTAAATCGGCCGTCGCTACCCAACTTCCCGCGGGGGCCGGTTCGAAACACCGGCAGATTCGATAAGCGGCGTGACCAGTAGTCGTAGGCCCGTCGGTACCACGGGTCGTTGGCACCGGCGACCCCCGAACCGGCGGCTCCTGCCGCCGCGGCCCCGGCGCCGATGCAGCCGCTGCCTTCGCATATGCAGGACACACACATACACACGGCCTGAGTAACAAAGTCCGTCAGCTCCAGCCAAACCATCGACCCTGCCATCCCATCTCGGTTTCGCCCGTGAAGACGATACTTGCTGCAAGCCTTGCGGGGCGGCGGCGAGTGGCTTGATCTGCTCGGGCTCTAGTTGTCGAGCATCCGTCTATTTCGACCAAGTCCGCGGGTGCTTTGGTCGTCGGTCAAGGGGCTACATTCTTCCGAATGCAGTTGCTTCTCGTCGCCGATGCGGTTTGGGTGCGAAACGACGTGGCTGCGGCACTGCCTTCGTCGGATTGGTCGATTCATCACGCCGACCCGCATGTGGTCGTCGAAGCTGCGGTCAAGCACCCGCCCACCGCCGTCGTGGTCGACATGCAGGTTGGAAGCATGGGCGGCATGGCCGTCATCCGGCGCCTGCGTCAGGCCATGTCGATGGGCATTCTCCCGACGGCTCCCTTGATCCTTCTCCTCGACAGGACGGCCGACCGCTTCATCGCCAAAAGGTCGGGGGCGGATCGATCCCTGCTCAAGCCTTTCACGGCCCAGGAGATGCGCAAAGCCCTGGCTTTTTCGTAGCCGCCAGCCCGGCGGCGAGGTCCCCGGCGACACTTACCATCGCCCTGTGCGTCGTGTCCCGATCCTCTTGCTTCTTCTCTTCGGTACGGGGTTAGCGGCCAGCCCGGTTCCAACCGACGCCCAGGTCACTGTGATCGAGGTCGGCGGCTTGCTCGATGACGCCACGCTTCGATTCCTGGTGAAGGCGATCGAGGATGCCGCATCCGACAGAAACCAGATCGCCGTCGTCCAGCTCAACTCATCGGGCGCCATCGGCAGCCTCGAAACTCTCGAGGAGGCAGTAGCCATCCTGTCGGACCCACCGCTGCCACTGGTGGTCTGGCTTGGTCCCGCCCCCGCCGTTGCAGGTGGCGGTGCTGCCCAGTTGCTGAGTTCGGGGATCGAGGTGGCGGCTGCCCCAGGGACCCGCATCGAGAACTGGGAGCCTGCCATCGCCGGAACTACCACCACCCTGTTCCCGCCACCGCGCGGCCTCGAGCTTCCCTACACAGTTTCAACGGTGGACCCGGAACTGGTCGATCGTGTGGCTCCATCGATCAGGCAATTGATCCAGGATCTCGATGGCGAGACGTTCATGGTCGAGGGCGAGGAGCGGGTCGTCTCAACCATCACTGAGGCCGAAGCAGGGGAAGGCATCACCACCGTCCCGGCCACATTCACCCAACCTGGCTTGTTGCACCGATTTCTTCACCTGGGCGCTCGCCCCGAGGCGACTTTCTTCTTTCTCGTGATGGGCCTCACCGTCGCCGCCTTCGAGTTCTATGCGGTTGGTCCTGGTCTGGCGGCAGTTGCCGCCGCTATTTCTCTCTTCCTGGCTTCCTTCGGTCTGGCGGTTCTCCCGATCAACTGGTGGGCCGTAGCCGGGGCGCTGGCGGCGATGTGGCTTCTGACAGCGAGTTATCAGAAGGGTGGGATTCTGGGGTTGAACGTCCTGGGCGGCGGTCTCCTCACCTGGGCCGGTTTCAGCTTCAGTGCCGGCGAGCCGCAGGTTCGGACGGGCGTCGCCGGGGTGGTCCTCTCAGTTCTGGCGGTTCTCTTCTTCTACCTATTGGCGATTCCGACCATGGGCCGGGCCCGATTCTCGACACAAACGATCGGGCGCGAAGGTCTGGTCGGGAAGAAGGGGCTTGCGATCACGGACTTCAGCCCGGAGGGAGTGGTTGAGGTCGAAGGCGCCCGATGGCCGGCAACTGCCCATCGTGAATCCGGGATACGCATCGGGGCCGAAATCGTTGTCATGGCCGTTCAGGGCCGGCGTCTCGAGGTCGAGTCAGGTCGCGAAAATTGACCTTACTCCTTCCATAATTTCCCTGGCGGATCCTGGCAGCTCTGGGTACCTTCCGAGCCACCCGAGGTCAGGAAAGGAGCATCTGTGAGGTTGTCGGACGATTGGCAGTTGAAAGCTCTTTGTCGGGGCAATCACGCCCATCTCTTCTTCCCCCCTTCGACCTTTGAACGAAAAGATGAACGTGAACGACGGGAAGAGCGGGCCAAGGCGATTTGCCAGGTCTGCCCGGTGCGCCAGCCCTGCGCCGAGTACGCCGTCGGGATTAGAGAGCCTTTTGGGATCTGGGGCGGTTTGACCGAAATGGAGCGGCGGGAAGTCTCAGCCGCCAGCTGACCCGGAGTCGCAATGGATTGGCGACTTCACTCTCCTTGAACAGCCCGCCGGGGGACGAGTTCCCCGCTCAGCCTGATTTCGTCGAGGCGGTGCTCGCTGCGACGGTTCTCCTGGTAACCCCTGGTCATGGAGGCCTCGAAGTGCTGATGGTCCGAAGGCCCCCGAGGGGGCTCTTCGGCGGGGTCTGGGTGTTTCCCGGGGGAACCGTTGACCCCGGCGACCACGCCGACGACGACGTCGACCTCGAGCAGGCTTTCCGACGGGCCGCAGTCCGAGAACTGGCCGAGGAGGTTGGCATAGCTGTAGATGTCGGCTCGTTGGCATTCGTCTCCCGTTGGGTGACGCCGATGATCTTTCCGCGCCGGTACGACACTCACTTCTACCTGGCTCCAATTGTCTCGAGGCTGCCCCTAACGCTTGCCATCGACGAGCTCGAAGAGGCCGCCTACATCACTCCCGCCGCCGCCCTCGGCGCCCATCAGGCCCAGCAGTGGCCGATGGTCTTGCCGACCCTGGCTCACCTGCGGTGGCTGGCCAGATTCACGACTATTGACCAGGCCCTGAAATCGACCCAACGGGCGCGACTCGACCCGGTTACCCCAGGGATCGCGGCCGATGGGTCTCTTGTGCCAGTGGATATCCCCTGGTGAGCGTCCGGATCGAGCGCGTCCTGGCACCCAACGCCGGCCCCTTCACCGGGCCCGGCACCAATACCTGGCTGCTCGAGTCCGCTGGAGAGATTGTTGTCATCGACCCGGGCCCGATTTCAGGTCCGCATCTCGACGCCATCGTCACCGCGATAGGTCAGCGACCCGTTGCCTCGGTGCTGGTGACCCACACTCATAGCGACCATGCCCCGCTCGCCAATCCGTTGGCCAGGGAACTGGAAGTTCCGGCTTGTGGTTACGCCGCAGGGCCGGACTTCGATCCCGACATCCGACTGGCGGACGGATCGACCGTCATTGTGGGCGGGGTCACCCTGGAGGTGGTCCACACTCCGGGCCACAGCGACGACCATCTCTGCTTCCTGACCGGGCGGATCTTGTTCACGGGCGATCACATCATGGGTGGGTCGTCTGTCATGGTCGAGGACATGGGTAGCTACCTGCGCTCTCTCGAGACGTTGCAGGGCCTCGACTTGGATCGTCTCTACCCGGGTCATGGTCCGGAGATCGAAAAGCCGCAAGAGGTCATCTCGTGGTACATCGCCCATCGACTGCAGCGAGAGCAGGAGATACTCGAAGCCATCGCGCGAGGGGCGATCGGTGTGGACGCCATCGTTGAGACCGTTTACCGGCATGTGGATCGCACTTTGCATCCGCTGGCGGCCCGCTCGGTAGCGGCCCACCTGCGCAAGCTGAAAGAAGAGGGACGACTACCTCCGACTTGATGGGCCTGTGCCCGCCGCCGCTGCCGCGCTGTCGACCGCCCTCACCCTGAACCCACGACTCGGCCTATCCCCGGGTCATCCCCATAGGTCCCAGAATTCCCAACACGCGTCGTAGATACCCCGGGTCGGTGCGTTCGGAGGTATGAAGCACGATTGTGGTTCCGGTACGAAGTAGATCATCAATAAAAGGATGGCTGCACATAGCAACCACAAAGTGATTTTGGCTACCAACTTCCGCCCCACTCTCTTCCCAGGCGATGCGATGCCCACGAACCTGATGAATACGCAGCGCCTCGAGCATCAGGTCACTAGCCAGGACTTAGTCCTGCATTGCCGTAATGCCTCCTCCCACTCCAATCACTGACCCAAGTTGAGCGACCGGCTCGAAACTCGCTGGGAGGCGATCCCTTTCATCCGAACAATCGCCGACTAGTCGGCTCTATAGCCACGAGGGCCTGTGGGGGAATACAGGCCCTCGTGTTTGGTCGGGGTCCCGTTGGGGGAGCCGGAACCCCGAAGTTGTTGGCAAGCCTCCCAGCTATCCCTCATCTGTCCCGGGCACGTTCGGGTACATCATCCAACAAATCTGTCTTCTAACCACGCCCTGTTTCTAATAGCGCCTTAGTGACTAGTCATGAGGGTGGGAAAACGGGTTAGCCGGTCGCTTCCGCTGGATCGTCCTGGCCGGTCGCCGCGAGTTGTTCGAGCAGCTTGGCGATTCGACCGGTGCAATTCTCAACGTCGACGGGAGGGAGCAGTTCGACCAGGTGCATCGCTGCTGCCCGGAAGGCGACTGCGGCCGGCGAGTCAGGGCGGTGACGAGTCACCGGGGCTCCCTCATCTCCTCCGGACACGACGGCCGGGTCGAGGGGGACCCGGGCCAGGAGCGGCAGACTCAGGGAGGAAGCCAGCTCGTCGCCACCACCTTCACCAAACAGGGCGTACTGGGTGCCATGGTCGCAGGTGAAGAACGACATGTTCTCGATGACGCCGACCAGCGGCATGTGGGATCGGCGGGCCATGTCAGCGACCCGGATCGCCACCTTCTGTGCAGCTGTTTGCGGCGTGGTAACGACCACCATCTCGGCCTGGGGAAGAAGTCTCGACAGGGCCATCTGAATGTCGCCGGTTCCGGGCGGCATGTCGATGACGAGGTAGTCGAGATCCCCCCATTGCACCTGATTGAGGAACTGTTCCAGAGCCTTGGAGAGCATCAGCCCCCGCCACATCAGGGCGGTCTCCTCCGAGTCGATGATGAGACCGGTCGAAACCACCTTGATGCCGTCGATCTCGATCGGGATGATCAACTTCGTGTCCTGATCGGCCACCAGGCGATCCTCGGCGCCGAGCATGCGAGGGATTGAAAAGCCCCAGATGTCGGCGTCGAGCAGTCCTACCCGGAACCCCTGATCGGCCAGGGCGACGGCCAGGTTCACGCTCACCGTCGACTTGCCGACCCCTCCCTTACCCGAGCTCACGGCAACCACCCTGGTCGTAGGGTGGACCCTCGTGGGGGCAGCGTTCTCACGAGCGCGGAGGCGGGCACCTGTCATGAGGTTCGCTCTCTGGTCCTTGGTCATCGCCGTCGTGTGGACCAGCACCTCCTTCACGCCGGGGAGGCTGGCGATGCGCCGGGAGGTTTCCCCCTCGAGGTGATTGCGCATCGGACACTCGGCGACCGTCAGCGCCAGTCCGATCGAGACGGTGCCATCGGGGTCGATGTCGACCGATCCGATCATGCCCAGGTCAACGAGGTTGCCTCCCAGTTCGGGGTCGATGACACCCCGCAGAGCCTGGTAAATGTCATCGATTTGGGGCATACAGGAAGGGTAATCGCCCCGGGTTCACCTCGCTGGTCCCGGCCAGGTTTTGGCGTCTGACGTCTGGCGTCTGGCGTCTGCGTTTTTGGGCCGGGAGGGAATAGCTTCCAGCCCGCCTGGGGTTAGACTCTGAGCAATGACCCAGATACTTTCCATCAAGTCGTCTCGTCCCACTCCTGTGATGGAGTTGACCCCAACGGCCACCACCAAGGTGGCGGAACTCATCGACGCCGAGGCCGAGCCCGGTTTGGCGTTGCGGGTAGCTGTGCGCCCCGGCGGCTGCTCCGGCTTCTCTTACGAGATGTTCTTCGATGCCAAAACCGACAGCGAGGACATCGTTACCGAGTTCGGACGGGTCAAAGTCGTAGTCGACCCGGAGTCGGCCGAGCGCCTGCGCGGTTCGACCCTCGACTACAAGGAAGGGCTGATGGGGGCCGGTTTCGCGATCGAAAACCCCAACGTCACCAAGTCTTGCGGTTGCGGCAACAGCTTCTCCTGACCCGGTAAAAACCCGCGAACCCAAGGTTATAAGCCGCCCAAGTAGAGGACTTGGCAGCGGCTTATTGCGTCCGGATTGGCCATTACCCTGGGCTCCGCGCCGGTCCCAAGCATTCAAGGAGCTTCCACGTGCCCAAGCAGATCCCGACTCTCTCGAATGCTCCGCGGCCCCTGGCCCCGTATTCGGTCGCGACCGAAGCCAACGGGTTCGTCTTCATCTCGGGCCAAGTCGCTCTCGATCGAAACGGTGGGCCGACCCCGGACAATCTGGTCGACCAGACCCGCCTGATAATGGACAACATCGGGTCGATACTCAGGGACCTCGGCCTTGGCTATTCCGACATCGTCAAAACAACTGTGTTTCTCTCCCACATCGACGACTTCGGACGGATGAACGAGGTCTATGGAAGTTACTTCGAGTCGGAACCGCCGGCCCGCTCGACGTTTCAGGTGGCCGCGCTCCCGCGGGCAGAGTTCAAGATCGAGATCGAGGCCGTGGTCGCCCGCTAGACCGGAGGCCAATGAACCGGAGGATTGATGATGAACAAGCAGGAGATTCTCGAATCCCTCGGACTCGACGACAGGAACTCGGGGGTCTTCGCGGGCTCATGGCTCGAAGGAACCGGTGGTGATCTTCCCGTTACCAACCCCGCCACCGGTGAGGTGATAGCAACGGTCACTCAGGCCTCGGAAGCCGACTACGAAAAGGTCATCGAGAGTTCAGTGCAGGCGTTCGAAGCCTGGCGGACACTGCCGGCTCCTAAGCGCGGCGAGTACGTCCGTTTGTTGGGCCAGGCTCTCAGAGAGAAGAAGCAGGCACTGGGCGCGTTGGTCAGCCTCGAGATGGGCAAGATTCGGGCTGAGGGCGAGGGTGAAGTCCAGGAAATGATCGACATCTGCGACTTTTCGGTTGGGCTCTCACGCCAGCTCTACGGGTTGTCGATGGTTTCCGAGCGCCCTCT
>JANMST010000390.1:0-9221 GCA_031389635.1 Acidimicrobiia bacterium
GGTAAGGGGGTTTCGAGCCCTCGAACCTTGAACCTCAGACCTCCAACCTCAAACTTCCAACCTCAAAGCTCAGACGGGTTCGTTGGAGAAGTAGCGCCAAGCCAAGAAGCCGAGTCCGACGAGGGTGAGCACGAGCAGAACCTTTTTCACTCTCACCTCCTGATGAGTCGATTGAGGCGAATCCTACGACACCGGAGGGTCTATCGGGGTCGCCTTTCCCACACAGGTTCGAGGTTGGAAGCTGGAGGTTCGAGGTTGGAGGTTCGCGGACTCGGACGTTCGGACGTGGGACGTGGGACGTGTAACGTGAGACGTGAGACGCCCCCGAACCCACGGAATTGAGGCTTGCGGCTTGAGGCTTGAGGCTTGCGGCTTGCGGCGTAATTCTTCGGGGCCTTCTGCTCGCCTTTTTGGCTCATTCTGCCGATAGGTGCAGATGCCATCACCCAGACTCTTCGGCCGTGACTCTTCCAAACAGCAGGGCGTCGAGCCAGGCGCGAGCGAAATCGAGGTCAAACCACGGCGACGGAAGCCTGCGGCCGCTTCGAACTCCGCCGTGATGCAGACCCTCTTCGCTGATCTGTGGGGTAGGGGAAAGCCGGTCGAGCCTGAGTCCGGGGCGTAGGCCCGCCGGATTCTCCTTGCAATCAGGAACGTCTTACCCTCGGTGAATCATGCGCCGACTCCTGCCCTTTGCCTTTGCTCTAACGCTGGTCCTGGCCGCTTGTGGTGACTCGGGTTCACCTACCACCACGGCCGGGGCAAGTACCACCACAGCATCAGGCCAATCCACCACAACCGACGCCTCTGCCGCGACGACAACAACTTCAGCCGCGACCACTACCTCGAGCAGTGTCGAAGTGCCGCGAATCAAAGTGGAAGACGGCGTCAAGACCGAAGGCCCCGACACGATCAGCGTCAGGGTCGAGGAAACCGTTCAATTCGAGGTCGAAGCTGACATAGCCGACGAGGTTCACGTCCACGGCTATGACCTCACGTTCGAGACCATCCCAGACGAGGAGGTCCTGGTTGAGTTCCTGGCGGACGCCACCGGGATCTTCGAGGTTGAGTTAGAGGGATTGGGGCTGCACATTGTCGACATTGAGGTAACTCCTTGATTCGACTCCCTCTGGTCGCCCACGGAATCGGTGGGCGGCTGGACCTTCCTGTACCGCTGACCTTTTTTGCGGCCGGTGCAGCCGCCGTCCTAATCATTACGTTCCTGGCCCTGGCCACCCTTTGGCCCAACCCCCGGCTTCAGGACGGTCCCCGACGGCAGGTCACCGGGCGGACCGTCAGCCTCGGGGTTCTCAACATCTTCGGTGTCCTGGCTCTCTTGTTCGTGATCGTGGCCGGCGTCGGCACGTTGGCCCGCGGTGGTGATGAGCTAGGTGCCCGCAACATTGGACCCATCCTTTTCTGGGTCTATTTCTGGCTGGTGGTGCCTTTCCTGGGAGCGATCCTGGGTGACATCTACACAGGGCTCAACCCCTGGCGCACGTTGTCGCGATGGCTTGGGATCGGCGAGGAGGAGCGAAACAGTCTGAGGGCGGGACTGTGGCCCGCGACGCTGATGCTGATGGCAGTTGCCTGGTTCGAACTTGTGTATTCGGATTCGAGCGATCCTGGGGCGATTGCCATCGCCGGGATTCTCTTTTCGGCGTTTCTGTTGATCATGATTGGGCTCTATGGACGGGAGACCGCACTCACATCGTTTGACCCGTTCACTGCCTATAACCGCCTGATCAGCGCCATCAGCCCGTTCGGCCGCGACGCCGAAAATCGTTTGATCCTTCGGGGTTGGCTGCGGGCGTTGACCGTCCTCCCGGAGTGGCCGGGCCTCGCAGCTTTCGCAGTCGTGATGATTGGAACGGTCAGCTTCGATGGTCTCGGGGCGACCTCATGGTGGGAGGCTGCCATGGGCAGCTTTGGTGCCTCGACTCTCGGCCGAACGCTGTTGCTCGTCGCAATGTGCCTCGTCGTCGGCGGCACCTACTACCTGGCATGCCGCCTGGCAGTGCGCCTGGGGGGCGGAACCCGGAGTCCGGCTCAGGTCGCCGCCCGGTTCGCTCACACCCTCGTGCCGATTGCCTTGGCCTATGCCTTTGCCCACTACTTCACGTTGATCATCTTCGAGGGGCAATCGATCATCAGCGCCGCTTCCGATCCCTTTGGCTTGGGATGGGATCTCTTTGGGACCCGCACCTACAAGATCGATTTCTTCCTCGGTGCTCTTCCAATCTGGTACATCCAGGTCGGTGCAATAGTCCTGGGCCATGTGGCAGGTGTCGTCCTCGCCCACGACCGGGCTTTGGTCGACTTCAAAGGGGCTGGCGCGGTGCGCTCGCAATACGCCATGCTTCTCCTGATGGTGCTGTTGACAAGTCTTGGCCTCTTCATCCTGGCTGGATGAGGATCAGCCGGTAGAGGAACGTCCGACACGATCGCGAGCCCAATGATGAACGGGTCAAGATGAAGCCGATGCGATTGCCAGGCGTGCGCCAAAGCACCAGGTGATCGGAAACCCGCAAACGCGAGCGGCCGGAAGCGAGCGAATTGATCATCGACACCGGGGGCAGCGAGCACCAACGAAATGCCCAGGGCCTCGAGGGCGACAATCAAACCAAGGCTGATCGCGACCAGGCGTAGCCGCCGGGGGGTTCAGCCGCCGCCCTTCTGCCGGCTTCGAGCTTTGGGAAGCAAGCCGTTGTAACGGACGTTGCCGAATTTCTTCCATTGGCGTTTCTTGTCGACGCATACGATCTTGGTTTCCACCCGTGCGCTGGAGCCGAGATAGTCGGCCAGGGACTTCAGGGTGTGTTGCCACATCTTGTCCTCGGCCCGGCTTCCGAACAGCATCATGCCTGCCTCGTACATCGGATCGTTGGAGCGAATCAGAAGCTGGGCCTGGGCCATGGTCGTCCCATTCTCATCGTGGGCGCTGAAGGTGATGAAGCCGGCAAACGGATGGCCCTCGGGGGTCATGTAGGAGAAAGAGACGTCATCTGAATAGAGGACCAGGACACCGGTCGAGAGCGGAAGACCTCCCTGGGTCGACTTGATAAGGCCGATCTCACCAGGCTTGATCCCGGTGACCGGGGCGTAAAAGCGTGTGTTCTCCGGCCAGAAGCGGCCGTATTCGGCCTTCCAGGCCCCAATCACCTGCTGAGGGGTTTTGCCTGGGATCGCAACCTTGAACGTCTTTTGCCACATCTGCCCGAATCCCTGCTGGGGTCCGGTCAACCGGCGACCCTGAACACGAGAGGCGCTTGCTCCCGCCGGGACCTGCCCGATCTCGAGGTGGTCGCGGTTGCTCGCCCAGTTTTGGTCCCTGTTATCTGGCGTGGGGTTCTCCGGCCCGATGCTCATCGCAGTCCTTCCTATCTTGATTTAGGCCGAGGCGACCGCTGCCGCCTCGTTGTCGAAAATGGTGATTGCTTCATCGAGCCTCGTCAGCGAGAAGATCTCCCGGTAGTGATCGGTTAGGCCGAAGGCGGCGAGGCGCTGGTTCTTGCGCTGGGCGCGGATCAGGATCGTCACCAGCAGGCCGATTCCTCCTGAATTCATGTAGTCGAGTCCCTCGAAATTGAGGACCACGGTCCTGACACCGGGTTGATCTGCATCTCCGTAAGCCTCGGTCAGGACCGGTTCACAGAAGGCGGTCAATTCACCGTTGATGTCGATCACCTTGATCCCGGGGGCGGGCTCCCTCACTGACATCGCAATCTTTGCTTCTGGCATTTGTTCCTTCTCCGTCGATCGTTCGGACTCACTCGACTGCGAGGGCAGCCGGCTCGTCGTCGTAGATGGTCATGAAATCTGCCAAACGGGTGATCTGGAAGATCTCGCGGTAGTGGGCGCTGAGCCCGCAGGCCCTGAGCGGCCGGCCGTCGGCTCGGGCTCGAGCCAGCAAGGCGACGATCACGGCGATCCCCGTGGAATTGATGTAGTCCACGTCGGTGAAGTTCAGAATCACCGGTCCCTGGGTCGCTGCCTGGTTGTAGGCAATTTCGAGTTCGTCCTTGGCGTTGCGGTCGATGTCTCCCTTGAGATCGATGACCGTGCTGTCGCCCATGTTTCTGGTTTCTGCGGAGAATGGGGTTCCGGGCATTCTCAGTCCTCCCTTCGGGACATTTCCAGCTCGATGGTGTGGTACTGGTCATCGGTGCTGGTTCTCATCGCGTCGACCATCTTCTCGATGAGAAAGAGGCCCCACCCCCGCGGGCTTTGCTCGCCCGCCAGTTTGGCTTCGAGGTTGGGGATCACCGGGTCCGGTATCGAACGGCCTCCGCCGTGGTCTTTGATCCGGACCAGAATCTTCTTGCTGTCGGCCAGCACTGAGACTTCGATAGGGAGATCGGGGTCTCCCTTGTTGCCGTGCTCGCAGGCGTTCATGGCGGCTTCGGAAACGGCGGTCTTCAGGCGTTCGAGTCGCTCTCCCTTCAGACCAAGCCCTGCCGCGATCGAGGCAACTCGGACCATCGCCTCCCGTTCGGAGCCGGGGCTGCTGACGAGGGCAAAGGACGCGACTTCGCCTGGATCGTCGCCGAAAGCCACCGCCGATTCGAGCGCCGAAGAGGTTCGCTTGATCGTCACCATGGTGACGTCGTCCTCCTGCTCACCGTCCTTGCCCCGGAAGTCGTCGAGCCGGTCGAGGATGATGGAGATCAGATCCTGTCCTCCCTCGTACTTGGCTACGAGATCGATGAGCCGGGGGAAGCCGAACATGTCACCCGACTGGTCGTGGGATTCGACGATCCCGTCGCTAGTGAGCAAGACAGTCTCTCCGGGATTGAGGCGAGCATGGGCAACCTCGTAGTTCATGCCTGTCATTAGGCCCAGCGGCATTCCGGTGGCTCGCATCTCGATCACGCCAGCAGAGGTCCTCACGTATGGAAGGTTGTGTCCGGCGTTGGCATAGACAATGTCGCCGGTGGCGGGATTGAGGACGCCGTAGAAGCAGGTGACGAACATCGCCGGCGGGATCACGGGCACGAGAGACTCGTTGGCCCGGGCCAGGACCTCGCCCGGGTCGTAGGACTGGGTAGCCATAGTTCGCAAGGTGGTGCGGGTGGTCGCCATCACCAGGGCAGCCGGGACGCCTTTATCGGTCACGTCGCCGATGACCAGCCCCATCCGCCCATCCTGGAGGGGGATGAAGTCGTAGATGTCTCCTCCGACGGCGCGGGCCGACTGGTAGTACGCCTCGATCTCCCAGCCCGCCAGGTGGGGCAGCTCCTTGGGAAGCAGGGTTTGCTGGATCAATGAGGCGACTCGCAGCTCCTGCTCTATTCTCTCTCGCTCTTTGGCTTCGGCCTCTTGCTGACGGACCAACTGTGCCACCCGGATCGCCGGTGCCACCTGGGAAGCGAGACCCGCCAGCAGCTTGCGATCGTCGGTCGAGTAGGGCTGATCGGAGAGCCGTCGTCCCAGGTTGAGGGTTCCGATCAGCTCTCCCTGGGAGACCAGGGGGACGATCAGGTGCACACCCGCAGCTCTCATCTCGTTGAGAGCCGGGGAGTCGAGGGCCACCTTCTCGACCTCTACGGGGGCCCCTACTCCAAGGAGATAACCCAGAAGTGGATCGTGATCAGGAATCGGAATCGCCTGACCGATCTGCGATGGAGGCTGAACCGCTTCGCGATCGGTCGCTTCTTCCTTGCGCCGAGCTCGTTGCAAAATTGCCATCGGTCGTATGTGTAGCCGCCCCCCGTTCCGACAGCGTTACGGAATGGAAGAAAGTCAGAAGACGGAAGACGGAAGGTGGAAGGCGGAATCGCGTCAGACGAGACGCCAGACGCCAGACGCCGGACTCCGAAAGGACCTGTCCCTCCGCTTGCGGGGGGACCGATCGCCGCTTTGGGCGATCGAGGGGGGTGCGAGAACTCCGGTCGCGGGTGATCCCGCTAGGACGCCGCTGGCACGTCTCGTTCGTCAAACCTCAAACCTTCGCAAAGCCCGGCGGTTCCTAACCTGGAATTACCTGTGCCAACCCCTTCCGGTCTTCGCCTCGCCCTGTTGGGGCCTCCCGAAATCACCGTCGATGGGAAGCCTCTCGAGGTCGACACGCGCAAGGCGATCGCGTTGCTTGCCTACCTTGCGGTCTCGGGCGGGCAGCCAACCCGCGAGCAACTCGCCGACCTGTTGTGGCCAGACCTCGATCGTGAGAGGGCGCGGGCGACTCTGCGGCGGACCCTTTCGGCGCTCAGGACGGGTCTCTCCGGGAAATGGCTCCACACCGACCGGACCCGGGTCTGGCTTAACGGCGACAACCGGGGCAGCGATGTCGACCAGGTCAGAGAGCTTGTGCGGATCGATCATGCTCACGGGCCGGACCGGCTCTGCCCGGAGTGTGTCCCGCCGTTGGCGAAGGCGGCGGCGTTGTTTCGAGGACCGTTCATGGCCGGCTTCTACCTGCGCGACAGCTTCGACTTCGAGGACTGGCAGCGCCGCGAAGAGGAACATCAACAGCGGGTACTCCGCGAGGTTCTCGATCGACTCGGCCTCGCCCTCGCCGCCGCTGGACGATTTGCCGAGGCGGCAGAAGCCGCCCGGCGACGCATAGCTCTCGACCCCCTTGATGAATCGGCTCATCGTCAACTGATGCAGTGTCTGGTTTGGAACGGCGACAGGGCGGGAGCTCTTCGTCAGTTCCGAGAATGTGCTGCGGTACTCGATCGCGAGCTCGGGGTCAGTCCATTGCCTGAGACCAGGGCCGTTTACGAGCAGATACTCGAGGAGAAGGAGCCGCAGGCTCCGGCCGGAAGAATCGTGGCGTCTCCGGTCGCCGTGCCCACAGCCAGTGCCAACTCCGCGGTGTCCAGTTTCGTTGGACGGTCCGAAGAGCTGTCGTTGCTCGACCGGGCAGATCAGCGGTTGGTCACGATCACCGGGGAGGAGGGGATTGGAAAGACCCGATTGATCGACCAATGGCTCTCCCACAATGGGAGGCGCTCGGCCCGCAGCGCTCCACCGCCGGGGGCGTCCTCCGTTCCATATCTCGCTTTTCGCGATGCCCTCGCCGCGGCCGCCGGATCGGCTGCGAACAATCAAGCCCCCGCCACGGCCTCGGAAGCCGTCCGCCTTCTGCCCGAGCTGGCTAACCACGGGTTCGAAGCGCCGGTGCCCTCGGGTGATCAGCGCGGGGGAGGCGGTCGCTTTCACGCCGGAGTGGCGGCCGCTTTCGCTCACCTGCTCCCGGGAGGCGTCCTCGTAATAGATGATGCCCAGTGGCTCGACGATTCCTCGATGGCGATGCTCGCCTTTCTTCTGACCCATCCGCTTGACCAGTCTCCCCAACTGTTGTTGGCCATGCGCGAGGAGGAGCTCGACGCTTCCCATCCCCTGTTGACGATGGTTCGCCGGCTCGAGAGAACCGGGGATGCGCTTCGGATCCCATTGGGGCCGCTTCCACCGTCGGACGCTCTGCAACTCCTCAATCAGTCCGAAGTTTGGCAATCGGATGATTGGCAGCCCGATGGGCGGGAATCGGCCCTCGAACGCGGTTTGGCCGACCGGATTCTCCGGATTGCGGGCGGCAACCCCCTCTTCGTCCTGGCCTATCGGGATGCGATGGGCTCCGACGCGGAAGAGCTTCCCCGAAGCCTGAAGGAAGTTGTTGCTGCCCGCATCGACGGCCTCGACGATGCCACCCAGCAGGTGCTCTCGGCAGCTGCTGTCCTTGGCTCCGACTTCGACCCTGAGGTCCTCCGGACGGTGGCCGGGCGGTCCGAGGACGAGGTGGTGACGGCCGTCGAAACCATGGTCCAGCGCCGACTCTTCAAGGAAACCGGTGCCGGGTTGAGTTTCACCCATGAGGTGATACGGCGAGCGGTGTATGAGCGTTTGGCCGCCGTACGTCGTCGTCTTTTGCACAGCCGAACCGCCGATGCCCTTGTCAAGCGTCATCAATCGGCCAGCCACGCCCACCATCTCGAGTTGGCCGGCAGGTTCGAAGAGGCCGCGATCGCCCACGGCCTGGCGGGAGTGGAGGCTCTGGCGATCTTTGCCTACCCGGAAGCAAGGTCACACCTCGAAGCAGCGCTCACCCTCGGCCATCCGGATCGCAGCGCGATCAACCTGCCCTTGGGGGATTCCTTCTTGAGAATGGGTGACTACGGCCAAGCCCTGGCGGCCTATGAGTCCGTCGGTAGCCCTGGGACCCTGCCCGAGGTCGAGCACCGTATAGGTGAGGTGTATAGACGGCTTGGTCGCCATCAGTTGGCGGAAGCCGCCTACGCGGTCGCGGCCGAGATCGCGGTCGACGACGCCCTGGCAAGCCAGATCGCGGCCAATCGCGCCCTGGTCGCACATCGCCAGGGTGAACATGCTCGGGCCTGCGAGTTCTCGGAGCATGCGCTGGAGCGAGCCTTCAAGGCCGGCGACGGGGCCACCCTGGCCCAAGCCTGGAATCTGGCCGGGATGCTCACGACCGATCCCGACGAAGCAGCCGCCGAGTTCGAGAAAGCGCTGACAAAAGCGGAAGAGATAGGAAGGCCCGATCTGGCAGCGGCGGCTCTCAACAACCTCGCTATCGCCCGTCGTCGGGTAGGGAACGCGGGAGGTGCGGTGGAGGCTGCGGCCCGGGCCCTTTCTCTGCTGGAGCCGCTGGGCGACCGACACCAGATCGCGGCACTCCACAGCAACCTGGCAGACGCGCTACACGAGGCCGGTGACGAGGATCTGGCCCGTCGTCATCTCACGGAATCGGCGCGATTGTTCGCCGAAGTCGGGGTAGAAGTCGGACAATGGGAGCCGGAAATCTGGAAGCTTTCGGAATGGTGAATCCGTTGCTGGCCCACATGGGTGGAATCGACGAGATCGGGGTCTTCCTGATCCCGGCGCTACTGGCGATCTACGCGTTGAGGCGGGCCGAACGCCAGGCTCGCAAACGGGTTGAAGCCGAAACCGCCGAGGATGCCGCGTCAGTCGGCGTCGACGACGTTCAGGCACCGAAGTAGCCCCTCACCCTGATCTGGCGTCTGGCGTCTGGCGTCTGGCGTCTGGCGTCTGGCGCCTGCTTTGCTCGCGGAGCGTTTGCTGTGTGCGCGCTCCGGTCTAGCCTCCTATTCGGCCATTAAGCTCCGGCCCCGATGAGCGAACTTCTCGCCCAGGCGGCGGCGGCGTTGAATGCGCCGGAAGCGATTGTCAAGAGATCGGCCGAGGCCCGGGCCCGAGCCGGAGGCATGTCTACCGACGAGGTCCTCGCTGCCTGGGCAGGT
>JANMST010000362.1:0-2310 GCA_031389635.1 Acidimicrobiia bacterium
CACCAGAGGAGACAGCTACCGGCTCACCCACCGCACAACCGGAGGAGGTGACATCAAGACCTAAACGCGAGGACTCTGGTTGGCCACCAGCGAGGACCGCCGATGGCCACCAGCGAAGACATCAGCTTGGCCGTTGACACCCCTCCACTCCCCCGCCACGCAACACTGGCACATCCTCACCCACCGAATGAGTGAGCTGCTCGGTGTAGTAATCCACCGACGCCGCTGACAGTTTGCCGATCGACAACATCACCCACCATCCCGTCTGAAAGCAACGTGTTGCAACTGCGTACGGTCTGGCCGACGGCTCGACGAGAGGCGGGTAACTGTCATCGGTGGCTCCCTCCGGGTCAGACGTGGGGCAGGGCGTGGAGGAGCGGAGGGGGTTGGGTCGAGCTATCTGACCGGAAGGTGAGCGTGATCGTGTGCATGGTGAGTAATGTTAGTATAGAGTCCTATTACTAGTTTTAAGTGGGTATGATGGGAAACAGGGAATATCAACAGGGCGAGGGTGAGCAATTGCTATCTCCACGCCAGCTCGCCGACTACCTCAACGTGCCCTTAGCCACCCTCTACGCCTGGCGTTACCACGATGAGGGTCCACCAGGATTCCGAGTCGGCAAGCACGTCCGCTATCGGTGGAACGACGTTCAGGTATGGGTTCAAGATCAACTCGAGACGGCGCGCCCACCCCGTTCGTAGCACCGTGACCGGCGACGATCCGATGTCGCATCATCTAGGCCCGCGTTAGGTTCGACCCGGACCCTCCCATGAGGCAACCGAACGGGCGAGATCAACGCTGTGCGCAAGCAAAAGGATGGCTGAAACGTGGCACACATCAGAGACCGAGGAAAACAGCATGAGCACCGCTGGCAGGCCAGATTTCGGGATCCCAGCGGCGCCGAAAAGTCAAAGACGTTCACCAGGAAGCTCGACGCGCAACGATGGCTCGATGAGGTGACCGCTGATCTGGTCACTGGCCGGTACGTGGACCCCCGAGCTGGGCGGGTCACACTGGCGACCTTCGCCCAACGGTGGCTAGCCGCTCAGACCTTCGACCCGGTGACCCGCGAAGGTGTTGAACGACGGCTGCGTCTCCACATCCTGCCTGTGCTCGGCGACACGGAGCTCCGGAACTTGAAGCCGTCCACCATCCAGGCGTGGCTGCGCAGCCGGGAGCATTCGGCGCCGTCGTCGGTGCGGATCATGCTCGTCAACCTGTCGGCCATCCTGACGGCGGCAGTAGAGGATGGATTGATCGCCTTGAAGCCGTGCGCGTCACCATCGGTCAAGGCGCCGGCGATCGAGAAGCGTCGAGTGGTGCCCTGGACCGTCGACCAAGTGATAGCTGTCGTAGGTGCCCACATTGATCGGTATCGGGCGGTCCCGGTAGTGGCCTCAGGATTGGGTTTGCGTCAGGGGGAGACGTTCGGACTTCGGGTCGATGATGTGGACTTCCTTGGACGTCGTGTGTTGGTGCGTCAGCAGGTGAAGATCGTCGACGGTGTGCCGATAGTTGCTCCACCGAAGGGCCGAAACAGCGCGAGGTCCCGCTACCCGATGTCGTGGCCATGGCGATTTCCGAGCACATCCGCCAGTACCCACCCGAAGGCGGCATCCTGTTTAGCTGGCAAGGCGGCTTGATCCAGAGGACCAACTACAACAACCAGATCTGGAAGCCCGCGCTGGGCCAGGCCGGTCTCGAGCCCACGCGTGAGAATGAGATGCACGCCCTGCGCCACCACTACGCCTCGATGCTGCTCGATGGTGGGGTGTCGATCCGGGCCCTGGCCGAGTATCTGGGCCACTCCGATCCTGGGTTCACCTTGCGGATCTACGCCCACCTGATGCCCGACTCTGAGGACCGAGCTCGTGCCGTGGTTGACGCTGCGTTCCGCGCTCCCGCGGAATCCCCGCGGAATACGGGCACTGCCACACCCTAATTCTTCAACTACTACAAGGGTTTTCCCGATTCTACTACCAGTACTCCTCGTAGTGGACATTCCCCGGTCGCCCTCGCCGATCGATGACGAAGCCCTGCTCCATCAGCTGCTGACATGCACCCGTGGTCTCGGGAAATTTCGCACCCCCGTCCTCGCCCCACTCGGGGAGGCCGATCATGAGGGGGTTGCCGCACATATAGATGTCGGTGCTTCCCGGATCGAGGGAAACATCGAACCTCTCCCGAAGAAGATCTCCTGCGATGACGTCCTGCACGTAGAGCTTCGGTCTGTCCTCATCACGTGTAACCAGGGGCAGGTAGTGGTAGTTGCCGAACCACTTCTCCAGCTGGCGATGGCGATCTAGGTA
>JANMST010000408.1:0-5340 GCA_031389635.1 Acidimicrobiia bacterium
CTCACCCCGATCGGCCACGTCGTCGAGATGGGCAAGCATCATCTTGCGAAGGATGCCCTTTCGACGATGGGTAGGCGCCACCGACACCATTGTCGTTCCTCCGGTCGCGACCGTGCCTCCCGGGACCGTCAACTGCAGGGAAAAGGAACCCGAAGTACCAACCATCTCGGGGCCGTCCCAGGCGCAGAAGGCGCGGTCCCGCTCCCAGATGCGGTTGAATGCCTCGGTCGCGTCCGGCCGGGGATCGACGCCGAAGTTTCGTGCTAGGACGAAACGGAACGTCTCGACCTCCTCGACCGTCGGGATCCTGACGTCGATTCCACTCGCCGCCATACGTTGTCAGGCGGCTTCGATAGCGGAGGTGACGGCGTCGTTGAATGCCGTCACCGCAGCATCGAATTCATTGACGGCGGCGCGTCTTGGCTCGCCGGTGTCAGGCGATGGAGCCCGTAACCCGGCCAATGCGCGGCCGCCGGCGTCGGCCGCCTGCTGAGCGGCAGCGATCACAACATTGTGTGCTTCGACCAGGGCGGCTGGAACCGTTGCTGCCTGTACCTCACCGACGAGCGCCGCTGATCCTTCGGCCACGGATATGAAGGCTTCTTCGGCTTGATCGAACGTGATTGTCTTGGGATTGGCATCCCATCCGGCGTTGGCGGAGGCCAATTCTGTCTGAAGATTCGAGAGAGTCGACTGAAACCCGGCGAGACTGTCCAGATAGGCCTGGGTGGTCCCGTCAACCTCGCCACTTGTGGTGGTCGTGGCTCCATCGGCTCCGGTAGTCGAGGTCGTACTGGAGGTGCTGCCTGAGGTTTCACCGTTTTCGTTGGCAGAAGCAGCTGAGGGCAGCTCGCGCACGAAGAGGTAGGTAAAGGCCACCATCGCCAGCACAACGAGCGGCAACATCCAGCGGCCGGGCCTGGGGTCGTAGTTGGAAGTCATTTGAGGTTTCTGGTCCCGTTTGGTTCCGTTTCAGAGTAGTCCTCACCCCGTGGCACGCCGGGTTGGTGCCTAGACCTCGGGAACTTCTTGATCCAGTCTCTAGATCCGGCAACCCTCTTGAACCGGAGGCATCCTGCCCATACCTTCAAGCGGTGACGACTCCTCCCGGTGATGACGAGCGCTTCGAGCACATTCCGTGGGACCAGGTTGGGCCCAGCGGTGACCGCAACAAGATGTTCCTCTACGGTTTGGCGGGGGCGGTCTTGATCGCCGGGCTGACTGCGGCCGTGGTCGGCGGGCGCGGGGCACCTGCGGAACTAGTTTCGACTCCAACAACAGCGACTTCGGTGGCGGTGACAATGATTGATGCGACCACGGTCCCCATACTCACCACTACCGAACCCGTCGGTGCCGTCCCCGATGACGCCGAACTTGGCGACGCCGGCCAACCCCGGGTCTGGTCGGAGGCGGATCTCTTGGCGTTTCCGGAAGAAACCCTGGCCACCGAGGCTGCGGCGCTGGCGGAGTGGCTGGCTTCCGACTTCTTCACAATCGATGGTGGGACTCAGATCACCGACGATCTCGGCGGCGTCCTTCCCGAAGGCTCGGCGCTGCCGGCGGCCCCTGCCGGGGCCCGATCATTTGTGGAATGGGCGAGGGCAGCCTCAGTCGAGGAGTCGGGGCCGGGTCTCTTCGAGGTGTTGGTCGTGGTGCGCAGGCTCGCGGCGGCTGAAGGTGAGGGCTACCGGCGGATCGCACCGATCGGGGTCGTGATCACGCTCTCCTGGACGGAACGGGGATGGTCGGTGACAGACCTGCCGGTTCTGGCCGACGCTCCTCTGCTGGTGCAAGCGCCCGCCTGGTCGCAGGATGAGGTGCCCATCGAGATCATTGCCGCCGCCGCGGCCAGCACTGGCGGTGAAGTTCTGGCCGGGATCCAGGTGGGCGACAACTGGCGTCTGGTCGTTCAGATGGTCGACCCGGCTGGAGTGACGTGGCCAATGGTGATCTGGACGGACGGAACCGGAAATCGCATTGCAGCTCCGGCCCAACCGGTTCAGCCGTAATGCTCCTCTAGGATCGCCTGCGCTCCGGGCACGATCGCATCCCAGTCCGCTTCGGGGCTTTTGGAGATCGTCACGAAATCGGCCGTCATGAAAATGCTCGTCACACCCTCCAGTTCGAGAATGGCGGACGCCATGGGGTTTTCGGTGGGCTGGCCGGCCACGAAAGTGGCGGGGCCACCCACCGGCGTTCCCACGGAGAACTTGACGGCATGGGGGTTCGGAGTGGGGTCGATTCGGATCACAACCCAGTTTCTATCAGCTGACCGGGCACTAGGCCAACTCCCGCCACCGGGATGGGCGTGGTCCCGGAGGCCGACACCGGCGCTTTCGACGTGACGATCGGGGTCGATGTCGGGGGGACTTTCACAGATGTAGCTCGCTGGGATGGGACCCGGCTGACCACCGCCAAGCTCCCATCAACCCCCGATCAGAGCCTCGGGGTCGCCGATGGCGCCCGTCAGGTCGGAGGCCCCAGCGTCGACCCGCTACTGCTGCATGGAACCACCGTCGCCACCAACGCTCTTCTCGAACGACGCGGGGCCCGCACCGTGCTTTTGACCGACCGAGGCTTTGAGGATCTGATCGAGATTGCCCGACAGGATCGCCCTTCTCTCTATGACCCGATGGATGACCGTCCCCGGCCGCTGGTCGAAAGGGAGGATCGATACGGATGGGAGCCGGGAGCCGATCTGGCAGAGCTCCAACGGTCGGCCCCCGAGTCGATCGCCATCGGCCTCCTCAACTCGTTTGCCGACTCGAACGAAGAAAGCGAACTCGCATCAATCGTTGAAGCCTTGCTCCCGTCGATACCGGTCAGCGTTTCCCACCGGGTCAGCGGCGAGTTTCGGGAGTATGAGCGGATCTCGACCACTGTGCTCAATGCCTATCTGCGCCCAGTCGTTTCGACCTACCTGTCGGCGCTGGCAGGTTCGCTGGCAGGGATCGTCGATCGGGTTCTAGTGATGAGATCGAGCGGAGGACTCTCATCGATCGAGTCCGCCGCCGAACTGGCGGCGTCGATCGTTCTCTCGGGACCCGCGGCCGGTGTGGTGGCGGCGGCCGCCTGCGGAGCCGCTCACGGCTGGGCGAGAGTGATCTCCTTTGACATGGGCGGGACCAGCACCGACGTCTGCCGGATCGAAGGTGGGCGGCCCGAGGTCGGGCCCGAGCGGTCGATCGCCGGCATCACATGCCGGCTTCCATCTGTGGCTGTTCACACCATCGGCGCTGGTGGCGGGAGCATCGGCTGGCCTGACCCTGGCGGGGCATTGCGAGTCGGACCTCACAGCGCCGGTGCCGACCCCGGGCCTGCCAGCTACGGGCAAGGTGGCACAAATCCGACCGTTACCGACGCCAACCTCGTCGCTGGCCGCCTCGGATCCGAAGGCGTGCTTGCCGGGGGAATCGTGCTCGATCGCCCAGCTGCGTTGGCGGCTCTCGAGAATATCGGGAGCGAGTTGGGACTCGCGCCGAAGACCGTTGCCTCTGGCATCCTCGAGGTGGTGGACGCCTTGATGGAACAGGCAATTCGCAAGGTTTCGATCGAACAGGGCGCCGATCCCCGGCAGGCTCCTCTGCTGGCCTTCGGCGGGGCCGGCGGTCTGCACGCCAGCGGTCTGGCGCGGCGTCTCGACATGCCGGCCGTATTGATCCCGCCCCACGCCGGGGTGTTTTCGGCGCTCGGCCTCCTCCTCAGCCCGGCCCGCCACGATCTGGCCCGCACGATCGTGCTGGAGCAAGGATCGTCTCAACTCAGCGGCCGGATCGACGAGATGCGTTCAGAAGTCGTGCGCGCGTTTCGGACTGGCACAGGTTCTCCTCACGACACTGTCGAGATGAGGGCCGACGTCAGGTACCCCGGTCAGTCCCACGAGACGCAGATTTCCGTGGAAACCGAAGACACCTGGGAGGCCATGGCGGTGAGGTTCCATGCGACCCATCACGCGCACAACGGGTTCTCGCGGCCCGACCAGACAATCGAGCTTGTGACGCTGAGGGCGGCTGCCATCTCGCGGCCGAGCATCGAATGGTCGTCCTTGCCCCTGAGCGTGGAAAGTGGTGAGGCGCGCCTCGGTGAGCGGTCAGGCCCAGACGGTGGGTCGATTGAACGCTGGTGGCGCCCGGTCCTGCGCCCGGAAGCCGAGATCGTCGGACCGGCGGTGATCGAGGAGTCCGAGTCAACGACCTGGATCGGTGAGGGGGAAAGGGCGGTCGTCCTGGAAGACGGAACGCTCGAGATCACATGGTGATCGATCCCATCACCCTTGAGGTGGCTCGCAGCCGGTTCGCCTCGCTGGCCGACCAGATGGGTGCGGTCCTCAAGCGGACCTCTCACTCTCCCAACATCAAGGAGCGAGCCGACTGCTCGGTGGCGATCTTCATGCCGGATGGCGAAATGCTTGCGCAAGCCGAGCACATCCCGGTGCATCTGGGCTCCATGCCGGCATCGGTGCAGGCTGTGGTGGACAGGTTCGATCCTGAGCCAGGTGTGCAATATGCCGTTAACGATCCCTACGCCGGCGGCACTCATCTCAACGACCTCACTCTGGTCCGCCCGGTGTTCCTCGAGGGACGGCTTCTGGCATGGGTTGCCAACCGGGCGCACCATGCCGATGTCGGCGGTGAGGCGCCTGGGTCGATGCCGGCCCATGCCACGCGACTGGAACAAGAGGGCCATGTGGTTCCGCCGATCGTTGCTGTCAGGGACGGCAGGTGGGTGGAGGAATTCCACATCCCGTTCCTGGATGCGACCAGGACCCCTCACGAGCGTGAAGGTGACCTCGCCGCGCAGATGGGAGCGAACGAGATTGGCGCTCTTCGCCTGTCCGAACTGATCGAGGACCGCGGAGTGACGGAGTTCAACCGCCTAGCCGCCGGTTTGCTCGACTACGGCGAGCGGCGAACCCGTGCAGCGCTGGGCCGTTTGCCCGACGGCGCCTATCGGTTCTCCGATGTCATGGAGTGGGGAGATAGAGACGTTGTGATCGCCGTGATCATCACCGTCTCCGACGGCGAGTTGCTCGCTGACTTCACCGGAACCGATCCCCAGGTAGAGAGCAACATCAACGCCGTGGAAGCGGTGACCCGTTCCTGTCTCTACTACGCGGTGAGAGTTGCAACCGACCCGACCATTCCGGCCAACGGCGGCTGCTATCGCCCCTTATCACTCGAGGCTCCCGTTGGCAGCCTCGTCAATGCGCTGGCCCCGGCCGCGGTGGCGGCTGGGAATGTTGAGACGAGCCAGAGGATCGCGGATGTCTTGCTGGGGGCCCTTGCCCAGGCGGCGCCCGACCGGGTACCGGCGGCGTCACAGGGCACGATGAACAACATC
>JANMST010000409.1:0-4988 GCA_031389635.1 Acidimicrobiia bacterium
GCCACAGCCTTCGCGTTGTCTCGCTATGACGATCCGGCCTATCTGGCCGAGATCGAGTCGATCACCAATACCGGCCAGATCTAGTTCAGATCTACTCGTGACCTTCGATGCAGAGGCAGAACGGATGCCCGGCCGGATCGAGAAACACTCGGAAGTCGTCGCCCGGTTGGACCTCCGCCTTGCGGGCACCTAGCGCGACGACCTGCCGTTCGCCTTCATCGAGATCCTTCATCTCGAAATCGATGTGCGCCTGCTGGGGACGGTCGGCGCTCGGCCACACCGGCGGCTGATGATCCGGCGCCAACTGGAAGGCCAGGGTGGGTCCTGACTCGTTTCGAAGCCGCACCCAATCGCCGTCGTCTCGTTCAACCTCCCACCCTGTGATCGCGGAGTAGAAGGCGGCGAGGGACTGTGGATCGGGACAATCGAGGGCGAACACGGTGAGACGGGCGATACCAGGCATCCGAGAACACTAACCCCCGGAACATTGGATCTCTTCGGCGAGGGAGCGCCTTCGGATGACGCTGAGGCTGCAAACCCGATGTTAAACAAACTTGACTTGGTGTCTGATATACTTTACAGTGATCAATGTCGAAGATTATCGATACGGAGGTTGGAGTGTCATACAGAGAGAAGAGCACGGTGGTGATCCTCATCGGCTACCTGGCGGTCTACAGCTGGTACTTCGCAAGGGTCGTCGAGGCCGCACGATCGGGGCCAATCGCAGAGATCGACTATCAGGGCCTGCTGATCGTCATGGTCGGTGTGCTCGTGGTAGCAACGATCGTGGCCCAGATCTTGATAGCCGTGCTGGCTCCGTCCGAGGCCGAGCAGGTTGACGAGAGGGACCGCCTGATCGGACTACGTGGCGACCGCGTTGCCGGCTGGGCAGTCACGATCGGTGCCCTCGCCGGGCTCGGCCTGGCCATGATCGAGGCCGATTCGTTCTGGATCGCCCACGCCTTGCTCGCCGGTTTGGTGCTGGCGGAGATCCTCAAGTCCGTCGCGATGCTTGTGAACTATCGACGGAGCATGTGACGGTGGTGAAGCCAACCCGCATCACCAACGAGATCCGTGCCCTCCGCTTCGCAGCCGCCGAAATGACCCAGGCGGAGCTGGCCGAACGCATCGGTGTGACTCGTCAGACCGTTATCGCCATCGAACAGGGGCGATACTCGCCGTCGCTCGAGGTTGCGTTCAAGATCGCCCGCGTGTTCGGGGTGCCGCTGGAAAGGGTGTTCCAATATCCCGACGACCAGAGGTCAGGTCGCGGAAGAAAACCCTCCTAGGCGTGGCCGCTACTGACGAAGGTCTGTCAGCCACGGGCCAAGCAACGGATCGTCCCCAATCAAACGAACCATGTTGGATTGGACCGTGGCGGCAAGCTCTTCGGGGTGCACCCCGCGAACTGTGGCTAGTTCACTCACGATGTCGGAGATGACATGTGGTTGCCCCGCCTCGCCGGTTAGCCATCGCAGACCGCCCGGGTTATCGGTCTCGGTGAGGAGCTGGTCGGAAGGGATGGCTCGAGCCACGTCGCGGATGTGGCTCGAATGCATCACCTCGACCCCGATCGTGAACATGTAGCCGCCAGCGAAGAGCTCGGAGAGGATGTCGAGCGGCCCCGAGTACCAGTGGATGATCGCCCGCTCGGTCCGGTGGGAACGAAGCATGTCGGCCGTGTCCTGCTCCGCCCCGGCACAATGAACATTGACCAACTTGCCCTGATCCCGGGCAAGGTCGAGCAACGTCGCAAACACTTGTCTCTGCGAGCCGTAGATAGCTTCGTCGGTGACAAAGCGGTAGTCGAGGCCGATTTCGCCAATAAATGGGCTGCGATCAGCAATCTCGCAAACAGCTGCCATCGAATCCGCGTACTCGTGGGCAACGGATGGGTGAATCCCGAACCCGGCCACGACCAGAACCGAGCGAGCGGCGATCGCTTCCGCTCGAGCGAAGGAGGCGGCGTCCTCGGCGACGCTCAGAGTCAGTATCTGGTGACGCTCGATCGCAGCCAATACCCCGTGAATCTCATCGTCACCATATTTGTCGAGATGGGCGTGGGCGTCGATCAGCACCTTCTTCTGATTCTGCTCGCTCTGGATGAGGATCGCATCACTTCTCGTGAGGTTGCTTGGAGACTCGTCGCATCGGGCACGGTTGCCCCGATAGCCTTGCAAGAGACCGGGTCAGGAGGAAAGGGAATCATCATGGACTGGAAGATCGAACTTGTCGCGATCCCTGTCTCCGACGTGGATCGCGCTAAGGAGTTCTACACGGAGAAAGCCGGCTTCAACCCAGATCATGACCACGTCGTCAGCGATGAGATTCGCTTCGTCCAGCTAACTCCCCCGGGATCAGCCTGCTCGATCGTTATCGGATTGGGGATCACCGAGGCCGAGCCAGGCTCTGTCCAGGGAGTCCAGATGGTCGTCGCCGACATCGAAGCCGCCAGAGCGGAACTCGTCGGGCGAGGGATGGAAGTCAGCGATGTCCAGGACTTCCCGTGGGGCAGGTTCGTTTTTTTCCAGGATCCGGACGGCAACGGCTGGTCGGTGCAAGAACTGCCCCCTCGCGGTTGAAAAAGCGGCCACTCAACTGCCGCCTCGCATCCCTTTCGATGGATCGACACCACCGATCGGCTTGAGGAGGAAGACGGGGTGTTGGCGAGCCTCCACGATCCAGTCCGCCAGTGGGGCCTCGGGCGTGACATTGAAATACGGGCCGATGACCCGGCGCGTAATCGGTCCGGCCTGGCGAAGGCTTTCACGAAGCACCGGAGCCGCTTGCTGAGCGGGTAGCTCCTCCGCTTCCACGGTCACTTTGCGTCCCCGGCGCGATATCACCGCCCTGCCCGCGGCCCGGAGGTTCTTAACCCAATCGACCACACCGTAGGGCGCCGCCACCCGCCAGCCGGCTTCGTCGATCAAGACCGCGATCGGGGTCGTCCTCGGCAAGCCGCTCTTTCGGCCCTGCACGGTGAGCAAGGCCATCGGACCCATCGGCAGGCCTGCCCGGATCAGCGGTGTCACAACGCGATTCCCGATCCGGATGGACGTGGTTGGGCGAAACCCGCTCATTACGATCCTCTCTCTGGTCTGATGCATATCTTACGATTTCCATACTATATGATATCAATACTACATGCCTAGCTCATCGACCCCGCCCCCGGCCCTAATTAGGGAGGTGCAGTTCGCTTTGAGGGCGATGGGGATGCGGCTCGGGCGCCTGAACGACGCTGTCGCGGGTCTGGTCGACTTGAAAGGCGGCGATATCGAGTTGCTCGTCCACGTCGGCCGGGTCGGCCCCGTGTCCCCCGGTGAGTTGGCCGCCCAACTGCACGTCCATCCGGCGACCATGACCGGCATCCTCGATCGCCTGGAAAAAGGAGGGTGGATCATCCGCGAAAGGGACTCGCCCGACCGCAGAAAGGTCCGCCTCCGTGCGATCAGAACGAGGGGACCCGAACTCGTGCGGCTCTACGCCCCCATGAACGCATCCATCGTGAAGGTCTGTGCGACCTTTACGACCGAGCAGCTGACAGCCATTCGTGACTTCCTCGTCAACATCAGGGACGCCGCCGCCGACGCGACTGATGAAGCAGACAGGTAGTTGATCAGTCCGGAAGCATCGGGACTGTCAAGCCCTGGTCCTTCCCGAGAAGCACGGCCCGGGTCACAGCCGACGAACCAAATCGGGCCCGCAGATCGTCGACCGCCAGATCTAGGGCAATTCCACTGTGACGGTCGAAAGGCAACTCGAGCTGAATAGCCGAGTCGTCATCGAGATTGGCAATGGCGATTCCAACCAGCGTGAGGCCCTGATCCTCGATCATCGGCAGGGCCGTGGCGAGCAGGCCCCGGGCCGTCGCCAGGATTGTCTCGGTGTGGGCGGTGGCTCTTAACAGCGTGTGTGTTCGAGTCGCCCGGGTGAAGTCGTCGAACCGCAGCCTCAGCACGACAGTTCGGCCTACCCGGCCGGCGGTCCGCATCCGGCGGGCCACGCGGTCGATCAGTCCCACCAGGATCGCGTCCACGGCTTCAGGGGTCTTTGGCGTGCGTCCGAGAGCTCGCTGCGAACCGATCGAGCGCCGACGCCGACCGACCACCACCGGCCGGGGATCGAGGTTATGGGCGAGAGCATGGAGGTGGCGGCCCGACGCCCGCCCGAGCATGTTAACAAGGGTGGTCACGGGGAGCTCCGCAACCTCCCCGATTCTCGTGATCCCGCGGTCGTGGAGTTTGGCGGCGGTCACTTTGCCGACCCCCCACAGCCGTTCCACTTCAAGCGGGTGCAGGAAGGCGAGCTCACCATCGGGCGGGACCACCAAGAGCCCGTTCGGCTTGGCGACCCCACTCGCCACTTTGGCAAGGAACTTGGTACGGGCTACCCCGACCGTGATAGGCAGACCGACCTGGGCGAGCACCTGGCGACGGAGCCGAATTGCTATCTCGATGGGCGTGCCCGAGACCCGCCTCAAGCCGCCGACATCGAGGAAGGCCTCATCGATCGACAGCCCTTCCACCAGCGGGGTGGTGTCGTGGAAAACGTCGAAGACCGCCTTGCTTGCTTCGGAGTATGCGGAGATCCTGGGCTCGACCACGATCGCATGGGGGCACAGACGCCGGGCGAGGCCGCCACCCATGGCACCACGGACCCCGTAGGCGCGGGCTTCGTAACTGGCCGCCAGAACCACTCCTGACCCGACAATCACCGGACGGCCCCGCAACTGCGGATTGTCTCGCTGCTCGACCGAGGCATAGAAGGCGTCGAGGTCAGCGTGGAGAATCGTTGCCTCGGTCCGCATCGAACGTATGTTCGCTTTTCGCGCAGCGATTGGCAACTAGCCCTGAAGGGGCACCGTGCCACTCCATACACTCGTCAATTCAGTGGCCAACGAAGTGACGATCCCGGCCCTCCCCTGTCGTGATCTCGACGAATCGACTTCCTTCTACCAAGCCCTGGGGTTCGTCCGCACCTACCGCCAG